>JAAZCA010000029.1 GCA_012513515.1 Myxococcales bacterium
GATGCCAGAGCTAATCGGATCCCTTCCAAGGGGGAATTACTATCTGGAGGATCAGCTTAAACGGGCGTTTTCTAGCACGCTACTTAACTTGGCGGAGGGAAACGGCAGGAGATCGCAGAGAGACAGGAATCGGTTCTTCGATATTTCGCTAGGGTCAATAGCCGAGGTTGCCTCGATTATCGATATCTTGTCGGCTTATGGATATATATCGGCAGGCCATCAGGAGGAGCTGAAAACGCTGCTTCGCAGGGCTTATGCGATGATCATCAATCTGAAGAAGTTTAATCCGGTATCTTAAGTCTTCAGCTTCATCCTCATCTTGATCTTAATGACGCCGCGCTTGCCCCTTTTGCGTTATTCAGATGACTTGTAATTGATGGTTATTTCTTAGTTTGTAAGATTCGATGATGATTAAAAATAGAATATGTCAGAATATGTTGTGGTTGTTACAGACAAATCAGGCCTGACCAAATCAGTAAATAACCTTCACCAGGCAAAGCCCCCTTGCCGGGGCGCATTCAAATCGCTCCTGCCTGTTTTTTTGAAGAAGGATCCTTGCAATATCATCTGGAGTCATACGCCCTCTTCCCACCTCGACAAGTGCGCCCGTCATATTTCTAACCATATGCCTCAGAAACCCCTCCCCTTCAAAAATCAGATCCACAAATTGAGCCCCCGAGTAATCTGAAAAGGGAAAGCCGGATCCCCTTCGAACCTCTATTCTGTTTATGGTTCTGACGGAAGATTTTGCGCAACATCCGGTCGCGCGAAAACTCTCGAAGTCATGCCTGCCGACGAGTTTTTCCGCCCCTTCCCTCATCGCTTCGAGATCGAGTCTCGTTGAAATATGCCACGCGAAGGGATCCTCAAGCGGCAGCCTATTCGATGAAACGTAAATCCTATAAAGGTAGATTTTTCCCTTGGCGCTGTTTTTTGCATGAAAACCTTCGGTTGCATCTGAGGCATCCACGACGGATATGTCCGGAGGAAGCATTGAATTAGCGCCGCGGCGGATTCCATCGCAGGAAACCTCCGAGTCCGTCTGGAAGTGAGCGACCTGCCCTACCGCGTGAACTCCGGCGTCGGTTCTGCCTGCCCCCGTTATGGAAACATCGTGGGAGAGGATCCTCGAAATAGTTTCCTCGAGTTTCTGTTGGATCGATTCCCCCGCAGGCTGGCGCTGCCACCCGACGTAGTTTGTCCCCTTGTACGAGATTGTGAGCTTGACGATGCGCATTTCAGAATTCCATCAGAAGGCCGGCCGAGTAGACAAACCCGGAAAGATTGAGCCCCCTCTTTCCAAAATTATCCACCCACTGGTACTGCGCCTCCAGCGTGAGGAAAAAATCGTTGATCCCGATGTCGCTGTCTAGCGAAGAGGAGCTGTCGGCCATCTCTCCGATATTTATCTGAATCCCTCCGGTGCCGTGGATTCCATATTTCAAACCTTTGATCACGTTGCCGCTGAGGCTCTGCCTGAAATAAATCATGTCTGGGCCCACACGAATATAGGGGACTAGATATCTCCAGGAAAAGTAGTCGGCCCGCCAGGTGAAGTTGAGCTGCATCGGAACCAGAATCATGTTGAAACGCTCCTGCGCACGCTCACCTGTGTGAACTCCTCCTGCAAATGCCTGGGCGCTCTTGTAGAAAAAACCCACCCCAGCCCCGATCCCATAGCGTTTCTGAAGCAGCAGGCCTCCCTCAAGCCTCGTTATCATGTTGCAGCACTTGCCGAAGGCTTCATTGAGTATCTCGTTTTTCGGCATCCAAAAACCGGTCTTGATCTCGAATTCCCAAAGCTGTTTGGATGCGACATTGGGAGTGAACATGGCCGAGACAGATCGTTCGCTGATATCAGCGCCCTCCTGCTGCGCCAAAACGCTCGGGGGAACCAGGAAAAGCGCAGCAAATAAAATAATCGGAAGAATTTTTCTGCAAGGCGATCGCCTACGGAAAAAAATCAGGAAAACCGCAAACAGCAGCGGAATAATATCTGCCACCCTACCTTCTGCAGAGGGCAGCATCGAGCACCCTTTTTCACCGGAGAGTTCCGCCGGGCCGTAGGTTGGAGATGGCGTCTCGCTTGTTACACTGCGCGAGGGGCTGACATTTCCGGCCTCGTCTATCGCTTCAACGGCTATGTAGTATAGCTTGTCATTTTCAAGCCCGCCCACGCTAGCTGTCTGCGTCGTGCCACTTGAGGCCTGCGCTACCTGTGCCGTTGGCGTCGTCATCGTGATCACTTCGTCATAGTCCTGGCTGGCGTAAAAGCGGTACTTTGAAATGTCGGACTGCGTTAGCCTGTTGAAGGTTACATAGATCATCTCATCGCCAAAACCGGCCGATCTGATAGTGACAACCGGCGGAGGGGTGTCGACCAAAATCTCTGTGGAAAGGCGCCCCCTGTCGTCATCGGATGTTACAAAAACCCATATATCGACGTAACCTTCGTCGAATTTTCTCGAATTATCGTCATAGTTTATCTGAACGCTTTTTTCCTCATCGGCGGCGACCGTTCCGCTGCTATCCCCCTCCGAATCAACGAGCACATCGCCGGATGCATCGCTGCCCCCGCCGGATACTATCTGGTAGGTTCCTCCAAGATCGGACTGAAAGGTTATCACGAAGTAGCCTTCTATCGTGAGCTTGCTCAGCTCGTCATTGAAGACGACCGAATCTATGGTGACCCACGGATTTGCCGAAATGACGCCGACCGCACCGGTCGCAAAACCCATATAGACGTAACCATCGGTGGAACTTGAGGCCGCAAGCACCGAAGGAACCGCCGAAGTGGGCAGCGGCTCTCTTTCGGTATCCGGATCGTCGGACATATTGAAGACCTCGTCGTTGAAGGTGTTGACGACGCTAACTCCGTCGGTCCCGGCGACATAGGCGTATGCGCCGTTGGGTTTTTTCACGTTCGTTATGACGATGTCGGTTGGGTTGAGATTCTCCGAAATATCTATGCCGCTTTTGACTATCTCCCCGGAAGCAGGATTGATCTTCACCAACTGCGGCGTAGTGGAATCCACAACATAGATGTAATTTTGATTGGGGAAAATATCTATGGCAGTGAGCTTGTAGGAAGTGCCGATCTTCACATACGAGGCAGAGCTCCCACCTTCCGGCAGGCCGACGATATAGCCAACGTCGGTAGTGAAATATATCTCTCCATCGTCCTCGGCCAGCACGCCGTCGGTCAGATTAAAATCTGTGGATCCAGGAACCGTCAGGTTGATAGTTCTCGCCACCGACCTGTCGTTGAGATTCACCACCTGCACGGCGCCTTTGGTATTATCCGCTATGTAGAGGCTTTCTTCACTTCCATCTATCACGATGACTCCCAAAACGCTCTGTTCTGCCACCGTCACGATGACCGGCTTCTTCTCAAGGTCGTTCATATCGTATATCAGCAGATCCCCATCCTGCTGCGAGAGATACATCTCGTTTCTACCGCTTGAGTATGCGAGCCCGCCGGCGATCCCCTTCGTGTCCTCGTCATCGGATGGCTGAAAGGGCTGAAGCCTCGCAAGGGAATAGCTGCCCATATCTACGATTTTCAGAGACTCGGCATAGGCCACTAGAAGAGTCGTATCGTTTATCAGCTTGAACCCATCGAAGGCCGATCTGACTCCAAAGTCAAAGGGAGGATTCTCGTCGTTCGGGCCGAAGAGCTCAGCGTCAGGATAGGCCGAAGCGGACCGCGACAGGATAAGGATGGAGATGAAGGCAAAGCAGAGAATGAAGCAGCGTGGTATTTTCACGACAAAGGCTCCTCAGAGATAGTCTTTTGCTAGAATCTCAGCTATCTGCACGGCATTTAAAGCCGCGCCTTTTCGGATATTGTCGGCCGCTATCCACATCGAAATGCCGAACTCGACGGTGGGATCTTTTCTGATCCTCCCTGCGAAGACCTCATCTTTTCCGGTGACCTCTATCGCCATCGGATATCTGCAGAGTCCCGGATCGTCGAGAAGAAGAACTCCTGAAGCCGATGAAAGGATTTCCTTTACCGATGAAGGGGAAATCTCGTCCGAGAATTCGATATTCAGAGATTCAGCATGCCCGGAAAAAACCGGCACCCTGACCGCGGTGGCGGAGACCTTTATGGAATCATCCTCCATTATTTTTGCTGTTTCGTTGACGAGCTTCAGCTCCTCTTCAGTATCCCCATCGGCGTTGAATTTGCCGATGTGCGGAATGCAGTTGAATGCGATCCTGTGCGGGAAAACTTTCGAATCGCACTCCGCGCCGGAGAAGAGATTGACTGCTTGTTTTGAAAGTTCTTCCATGGCGGAAATTCCGGCTCCGGAAACAGACTGGAACGTGGTAACGACCACCCTCTTTATCGGAACCACGTCGTGCAATGGCTTCAGCACCATGACCATCTGTATCGTGGAACAGTTAGGGTTGGCTATTATCCCCTTCTCCTTGTAGTCGGCGATCCTATGGGGATTTATCTCCGGAACGACGAGTGGAATCTTCGGGTCATTTCTAAATGCAGAGGTATTGTCTATCACCACAGCACCGGCGCCGGCTGCTATCGGAGCGTGTTTTTCGCTGACCTTGCCGCCGGCCGAAAAAAGCGCAATATCGACGCCCGTGAAAGATTTTTCATCCAGAATCTCGACCGGCAGATTTTTCTCCCCGAACTGGACCTCCTTGCCGATGGAGTTGTCCGAAGCTAGCGGAAGAATTTTGCCAACGGGAAAATTTCTTTCTTCCAAAACCGCAAGGATCTCGCCGCCCACGACTCCTGTGGCACCGACGACGGCAATATTATATTGCTTTCTCATGATGCCATCATCCCTTCTTGAAAAGGGCCTCGAGCTTAACTTTGGCGCTCGCGGCGTCCTGCTTCTCTCTTACCGCATCCCTGCCCAACTGAAAAAATTCGCAAAAATTCGCGTCATCCTTGTTGCCAACCGGTGGAGCCTGATTTTCACGGCAGTCGTTGTGATAGCTCCTGTCGTAAAATTTACACTGCACGCAGGAGTGCAGATATTTTCCGCAACGCGGACACTCCTCGAGCCTGCCTATCTTGAAAATTATTTCTATCTCCGTTCCGCAGAAATAGCAGATTGGCATCACCGCACCCCGCCCGCTTCGGAGTTTTTTCTCTCGTCTGAAGAATCGAACCGAATGATGTTATCCGCGCCATCGAACAGCATCTTCTCTTCACGTTCCTTCTTCTTGGAAGCCCTGCGCTCCCGCATCTTGTTCATAAACTTTCTGCTGTGATGAAGCGTAACCAGCTCCTCGAAGATCCCTGAGAAGACGTAGCCGGTCGCCAGAAGAAAGATTGTGACCTCCGGTTTGATCGCGACGAGAACTATTCCTACCACGACGAGGACCAAGGCGTAAAAGCTGTTCCTCTTTTTTATATTAACCACCTTCATGCTTCGGTATCTGATCTTGGAAACCATAAGCATGGCGAGGAATATCGTCATCACTCCGAGGAGGATGCTTCCCTCTGGAGGAAACTCGAATACGTGGTGATGAAATATGACATAAGTTGCGATTACATAGGCCGCAACAGGTATCGGAAGCCCCTGGAAGTATTTCACCTCAACATCGTCATGCTGGACGTTGAAGCGGGCGAGGCGAAGCGCGCCGCAGGCGAAATAGAGAAAGCCTGCGAGCCATCCCAATTTTCCCAACCCATATAGCGACCATGTGTAGGCCAGTATCCCCGGCGCGAGACCAAATGAAGAGAGGTCAACGAGGGAATCATATTCAATTCCGAAGGCGCTCTCGGCCTTGGCAAGCCGCGCTATGCGTCCGTCGAGAAGATCGAAGACCCCGGCAAGGAGTATCGCCCAGGCCGCGGCGATGAACTCTCCGGAAAGGGATTTGATCACAGAGAAAAAACCGCAGAAGAGGCTGGCTGAAGTGCACAGATTGGGCAGGAGATAGACCCCCTTCTTCATGCTCTCGCGCTCTCTAAGCCCCCTGAGTTTCATTTAAACCTCCCGATGATCGTAGCGCCGGAAAGGACCTTCTCGCCCGCCTTCACAGCAATTTCCACGCAGGGTGGAAGATACAGATCTACGCGCGAGCCAAATTTAATCATTCCAAAACGTTCTCCCTTGCGCAGCTTGTCGCCCGGTTTTACATAGCACACGATTCTTCTGGCAACGAGACCGGCTATCTGCACCATCACGATTTTTCGCGAAGAGTCGTCTGCGAGAAGGATGATGTTTCTCTCATTCTCCTCGCAGGCCTTGTCCATGCTCGCCACAAAAAATTTGCCGGGGATGTATTTCACATCCTCAACCCTGGCCTCTATCGGAAACCTGTTTACGTGGACGTTGAAGGCTGACATGAAGATGCTGATCTTGGTACACAGCTCACCTGTAACAGGGGCAGCAGCTCCCTGCGTCACCGAAAGAATTTTCCCGTCGGCCGGCGATATGATCGTACCCGATTCGGGAGAATGGGTTCGCTCAGGATTCCTGAAGAAGAATGCGGAGAAAGCCGCCGCAGCGAAGGAGAGAAATGCAAAGATCCCCCAGCCTACAATCCACATGAAAAGCGCAGCTGCGAGCAGCACGGCGATGGTGAAGTGCCCTTCCTTTGCTATGTACAGCTGCTTCGGCATCACCCTGAAGGGGTTATATGATTTGGTCATTGAGGCCTCTCGGTTCCTAAGTAAGCACATGCACTTTCGCGCAAGTCGTATTATCAGAGAGAACAGTGCAAATCAAAATCTTCCAGTCACGATCGTTCAAACCCAGCAATTGACTATTGGCCAAAAACCGAAAGGTCGAGGTTGAGGTTCAGAAAAACCACTCCTGCTCAGCCTTAACCTTAGTCTGAACCTGTTTTTTGGGTCAACGGTCCATTGTCAATCGTCACGGATGTTACGGTCCTTCAATCTCTATAATTTATAAACTGGAGAGGGAGATTGAACCCCTTCCCCTTGATAAGTTCGATCGCGAGCTGCAGGTCATCCCTCTTTTTTCCGGATACGCGCACCTGATTTTCCTGTATCTGCGCCTGAACCTTTATTTTGGAATTTTTTATGGCCTTGGTGATCTCCTTTGCGGTTTCGGTTGGGACTCCCTGTTTGAGAAGGACCTCGCATTTTTTCAATGCGCTGGGCCCGTCGAGAACCTTCCCAAATTCAAGGGCCCTGGCGTCGATGCCGCGCCTTAACATCTTCTCAAGTAAAATATCGCATAATGAGCGCATCTTGAAGTCATCGTCGGCAAAGAGCTCCAGTTTTTTCTTGTCCCAGTCGATCTTGCTCTTGCTGCCGCGAAAGTCGTAGCGAGTTCCTACCTCCTTGCGGGCCTGGTTGATGGCGTTTTCAACCTCCTGCATATCGATCTGCGAAACGACGTCAAATGATGGCATAACCCAATCCTCCGGAAGGTAGCTAATATTGCGAATCTCTTGGAAAAACAAGCATTTTGTTGACTGGAGCGCAATCCGTCGTATAGAATGAAGTCATGAAAGACCGAGAGACGGGGTGGGTCTCGATCTAGACCGCTTGGAGCCCGCCCTGTAAAAAGTTGCGATTTGGGGCTTGGGCTTATTGGTAAAGTTCAAGCCCTTTTTCTTTGTCAAAGGAGGCATAAAATGGAGGCACATGATCTGGAGTTAATTGAAAAGCACATCAGTTCAGACAACGCGTTGAAGTCCCTCTACGACGAACATATCGATTTTGAACGCCAGCTGGAGAAGTTCAACAATAAACCGTTTTTGACGCCGCAAGAAGAGATAGATCGTAAACTTATTCAAAAGAAAAAACTGCGCGGCAGGGATATGATCGAGGAGATTTTAAAGGAGTACAGGGGCAAATAAACCCGCCCCCTCGGGGGACGCAAACGGCTTGTCTCCCCCGATTCCAGATTCATATGATGAGAATTCCAACCGCCTCTTCCGCCGCTGCCACGACCCTTCCATCGGAAAGCATGTGAATGCAGCTCTCGATATCGAAGCGGTACTCCCTATCCTCCTCGGCAGTTTCGACCTCGCTCCTTACCAGATTATAGACGGCAAGAGTCCCCTTCCCGGGTTTTCCATGCCCCCTCTGCAAATCAATCGCCTGACAGGCGGCAAAGAGTTCTATCGCCAGAATTTTCTCCACATTCTCCACCACCTTGAGAGCCTTCCTCGCCGCTATCGTCCCCATGCTGACATGGTCCTCCTGCCCCCCAAAGGTCGGAATCGAATCTACCGATGCAGGGTGCGCAAGCGCCTTATTCTCTGAGACGAGCGCACTCATCGTCACATGCGAGGTCATGAGGCCAGAAGATAGTCCGGGATTGGAAATCAGGCTGCGCGTCGGAATCTCTCCCTCGAGAGGGGTCGTAAGCACCGCCACCCTTCTCTCCGATATGCTGCCGAGCTCGGCGGCCGCGATCGCGAGCATATCCATCGCAAATGCCAGAGGC
Organism: Myxococcales bacterium; assembly: GCA_012513515.1. NCBI lineage: Bacteria > Pseudomonadati > Myxococcota > Myxococcia > Myxococcales > Myxococcales bacterium. Next base: position 8,406 of record JAAZCA010000029.1, read on the forward strand.
TCCCCGTGAAAATTTCCGCCCGAAATTATCTCGTCATCCTTGTCGAATATCAGCGGATTATCGGTGCAGCTGCCTATTTCGCGCAACAGGACGGAACGCGAATATTCGGCGGCATCCTTCACAGCGCCGTGAACCTGAGGAATACACCTGAAGGAATACGGATCCTGAACCCTGTTGCAGTTCCTATGACCCGCTATCATTCCGCTTCCGTCGAGAAGCGCGCGAATGTTCCTCGCAGTTTTATCCTGCCCAGGATGCGGACGCAGCTTCTGAATGCGCTCGTCGAAGGGGCGAAGAGAGGCCAGGTCCCCTTCTATCGAGAGCGCTCCCGCTATATCGGCGACCTTAATGAGGTTCCTCATCCGCAGATGCGCGATCGCACCTATCGCCGTCATCACCTGCGTTCCGTTGATGAGCGCCAGCCCCTCCTTCGCCTGAAGCCTGATGGGTTCGAGGCGTTCGGAGTTAAAAACCTCCGCCGCCGGCATGATGATTCCGTTATAATGAATCTCTCCGCGCCCGATGAGATTTAGAGCGATGTGCGCCAGTGGAGCCAGATCGCCGCTGGCGCCTACCGATCCCTGTTCCGGAATCACGGCTACGAGCCTGCGGTTTATCAACTCTATGAGAAGCTCGAACGTCTCGTACCTTATTCCGGAATAGCCCGCTGCCAGCACGTTAGCGCGCAGCAGCATGACCAAGAGCGAGGTCTCAAGCGGAAGCGGATCGCCGACGCCAACGGAATGCGAGAGGATAAGATTTTCCTGCAGCTTCTCCAGATCCTCGCGCGAGATATGGCAGTTGGCCATATTCCCGAATCCGGTGTTTATCCCGTAATAAGGTTTCCCCGAATCGAGTTTCTCCTCGACGAATTTTCGGACTCGCCTTATTCGCGCGGCGGTCTTTTTCGGTATCTCGATTTTCGCGCCGCCGAGAAATTCCGATATCTGTTCAAGAGAGAGAGGGCCGCCGTCTATTTCGATAATCATGTCACTTCCCCTTTCCGAGAAATCCTATCTCGGCGTCGGATTGCCTGATGTAATTCGGAACGAGTTTCTTCAGATCATCCCCGCCGGAGGAAAGCCTCTCCGACGCGAGCACGGCAAGATTGTGGGCGTTGGGAAGAATGTCGTCCCCTTCGGCTATCTGAATCAGGTCGCCTAGGTCAACCGATAGGCGGTCGCGATAGGCGATCGCCCCGTCGCCGACCGCTAAAAAGGGAGATCCGAACTGGCGCAGCTTTGCGATGAGGGCTTCGGGGGGCAAGACGCATTCTGCGATAATTTCTTTGGGAGAGTTTCCAGCGGAAAGATCCCAAAGGGCGGCATAGATCTCGCCGCGCCTGGCATCTATGAGAGTCGCTACGACCTTAGATGGGGAAAGAGCCCCGTTTAACGCCAGCGATTTTAGCGATGACACCCCCGCAATCGGAATTCCAAGCGAAAGCGCTATCCCTTTTGCCGCGGCAAGGCCGGTTCGAAGCCCCGTGAAGGAGCCCGGCCCTATCGCTACGGCAACCCCTTCGATATCGGATATCCCCCAACCGATTTCACCGAGCATGGAATCGAGCTTGCCGAAGAGCCTCTCGGAATGGCTGGAGGGGGCCTGTTGCCTGTCGAGGGCAACAAGAGTTGCTCCGTCTGACAGGGAGATCGATCCGCGCATCGATGTAGTGTCTATCGACAGTATCTTCATTAATGGCTAAAAAACTTTTTTATCCAGCTAGTTATACCCCAAACGCTCTCAATATCCTTTAACGTTATGAGGAGCATGAATGTAATCAGGATGGCAAACCCTACCTGGCTGGCGACCGACCTTATCCGTTCGCTCAGCGGTTTTCCCCTCACCCCCTCGATGAAGAGGAAGAGGATATGTCCACCATCCAGCACAGGAAATGGGAGCAGGTTTAAAACCGAGAGCTGTATGCTCAAAAAGGCCATGAAGTATAAAAAGTTGGCCAGCCCAACCGAGGCAGCCTCCGCCGAGACCTTGGCGATGATTATCGGCCCCCCCAGCACCTTGTATGAAAGCTGAAGGGTTAGAAGCCTGTAGAGGACATCCAGGGTAAGCCCTGCGAGTTTGATCGCCTCCTTCCCCCCTTTGACGAGCGAATCGATAAAATTGTACTTCACCACCTCCACCGGCCCGGAATTTTTCCTCTTTGAGGAGATTCCTATCACCCACCTTTTCGACTCAGCGCTGTAGGAGGGGTGCACGGATATGGAAACTTCTTCATCCCCCCTTTGCACCGTAATTGGGATCTCCCTGTCGCCGGCGGCATGTATTATCGCCGCAAGGTCGTAAAAATTTGTCACCGCCATTTTGTCGGCGGAAATTATAAGGTCACCCGCCTCGATCCCCGCCAGTTCGGCCGGACTGCCCGGGGATACCTCGTCAACGCGCGGCTCATTGCCTATGAATAGAATCGGCTCAACCCCGATGTAGCCCCCTTTTATCTCCGGCAACTCGCCGACGGAGACAGCCCTCTCCACCATCTCGCCATCCCTGACGATTACAAAGGTGAGCTCCATCCCCGGGCTCATCACGACCTCGCTTAGCACATCGTCCCAAGTTGCGACCTCCTCCTCTTCTATCGAAAGGATGAGATCGCCCTTCTTCAGGCCTGCGAGCTCGGCGGGAGAGTCCTTCTTCACATCGACGATTATGGGAGACTCGCGCAGGTAGGCCGGCTCGGCCCTGCCTATCATGAAGACGATGGGCATCAGCACCAGCGCCAGCACGAAGTTCATCAGCGGGCCGAAGAAGACGACCTTGCCGCGCGCCAGGATACTTTTTTGGGAAAATGAGCGCGGGTCAGTTGCCTCCTCGTCGGTGGGATCCTCGCCGAGCATCTTCACGTAGCCGCCGAGAGGAAATGCTGAAATCCGGTAATCGGTTTCGCCGATCTTGATTCCCAGCAGGCGCGGCCCGAATCCCAAAGAGAAAGCCTCGACCTTTATCCCCGCGCGCTTGGCCATTATGAAATGCCCCAGCTCGTGTATGAATATGAGTATCCCAAGCGTGATCACAAAATATATGATAGTCATCTCTTAGCTATTATCTCCTCTGCGCTTTTTCTGGCGGCGCTGTCTATCTCCAAAATCTCCTCTATCGATGAAAAATCGGATGCTGTGAATCTGCCCATGGTCTCGGAAACCACTCTGGAAATTCCGCCGAACGGGATGCGCTCCTTGAGAAAGGCATCGACAGCAATCTCGTTCGCGGCATTCAGAACCGCAGGCATCGACCCTCCCTCACCTATCGCATCGAACGCAAGCGCAAGACACGGAAAGCGGGAAGGATCGGGCTCCTCGAAAGTGAGTTCGCCTATCGCTGCCAGGTTCAGCCTCTCCACGCCGCTCACGGTCCTTTCCGGATACGATATCGCATACGCTATCGGGGCGCGCATGTCCGGGACTCCGAGCTCGGCTATGACGCATCCATCGACGTATTCCACCATCGAATGTATGATGCTCTGCGGGTGGACGACTACCGCGATCTTTTCGACAGGAAGATCGAAGAGCCACTTCGCCTCGATAACCTCCAGCCCCTTGTTCATAAGCGACGCGGAATCTATCGTGATCTTCGCCCCCATCGACCATCTCGGATGCTTCAGCGCCGCGGCTGGCGTCGCATTCTCTATCTCCTGCGCGCTCTTCCTTAGAAAGGGACCGCCTGACGCTGTGAGGATTATCCTGTCGATGTCCTTCGCACTGTGGCCGACCAGCGACTGGAATATCGCCGAATGCTCGCTGTCTATCGGAATTATCTCTACTGCATTTTCCTTTGCAAGCTTGGAGACGAGAGGGCCGGCTACGACCATCGACTCCTTGTTTGCAAGTGCGAGTTTTTTTCCGCTTTCGATCGCAGCAACTGTAGGCTTGAGCCCCGCAGCCCCCACTATCGCGGAGACGACCATCTCTGCGCTTTCCATTCTGGCGACATCGCAGGCGCCATCTGTGCCGAATCTTATCTCGGGAATTTGTCCGGATAGAATCGAACGAAGTTCCACCGCGGATTTTTCATCCCTGACTGAAACTATCTCCGGTGAAAATTCGCCTATCTGAGCGGCAAGCGCCTTCACATCATGCCCTTCGGCGAGGCCGACCACCTTGAATTTTTGGGAATTGGCGCGGACGACGTCGAGCGTGCTTAGCCCTATCGAACCGGTGCTGCCCAATATGGATATTTTTTTCATCTGAGTCCTCTAGCCGATGACGTACTTGAAATAGATGAATGCGAAGGGGGCGGTGAAAATAAGAGCGTCTAGCCTGTCCAGGATTCCACCATGCCCAGGTATTATGGAGCCGGAGTCCTTGACGCCGCAGCTGCGCTTGAACATCGACTCGATGAGATCGCCGAATGTCGAAGTTATCCAGATGACGGCGGCAAGACCGGCGGTGGCGACAGCGTCCATCTCGGGAAGCAGAAGCCATCTTATGAGGAACGCACCTGTCATCGATCCGGCGAGAGCCGCGAAAAAACCTTCCATCGTCTTGTTCGGGCTGACCATCGGCGCAAATTTATGTCTTCCGAAGCTTTTTCCCGCCACATATGCGAAGGTATCGCAAAGACACGCGGGGGCCATTGCAAGCAGAACCATCGAGTTGCCGAACGGCAACTCCCTTATCCAGGCCCAGAATGGAAATGCAATGCCGAGGTACATCATCCCAAGAGTCGCGAGGCCTATTCGGTCGGCAACCCCTTCGAGCCTCGGAGTTGAACGCATAAAAAGAACAGAGACTGTAAAAAGCATGGCGACGGATATCGAAATTATAGCGGCTGGGGTGTCGGTCATCCATATCATCGGAATCGCGGCGGCAAGAATGGCGGTGACGCAGATCTTTCTTTCAATTTTTTCCGCGAAGAACATCCTGGAAAACTCTATGCCGCCGAGGAGAGTTACAGCCAACAGCACACCCTTGAAGCCGGAAATGGGCAGGCACCATATGGCGGCGACGAAGACGAAACCCATAATTATAGCAGTGACAACCCTTGTCATCTCTCCCCCCGATGTCAGGCGCTTTGGCCGCTCACCTTGCCAAACCTTCGTTCGCGGGCTTTGTAGGATTCTATCGCCCTGTCCAGTTCGGCCGAATCGAAATCAGGCCATAGCGCTTCGGTAAAATAAAGCTCAGAGTAAGCTATCTGCCAGAGAAGAAAATTGCTGACGCGAAACTCCCCGCTTGTTCTTATCAGAAGATCGGGGTCGGGAATCCCGCGCGTGTCGAGCGCGGAGGTAAAATCCTCCTGCGTGACCTCCCCTTTTCCGCTCTTCAGCATGGCATTGACGGCGCGAAGGATCTCCTGCCTTCCTCCGTATGAAAGAGCTACGATCATCGTGATATCGGAACAGTGCGAGGTAAGCGCCTCCGTCTCCCTTATCTCACTACGAAGCTCGGCTGGCAGCCTCGCGATATCGCCTATCACACGAAAGCGGACTCCTTTTTCCACCATCCCCTTGCGCTTGCTGATCAGAAAATATCTCAAGAGCTGCATGAGAGCCAATATTTCATCGGAAGGACGCTGCCAGTTCTCGTCGGAAAATGCGTAGAGAGTTATATACTTCACACCCCGATTTTTGCAGTCCTCGATCACGCCCTCTATGCGCTCGGCTCCCTTGCGATGCCCCTCGGAGCGCGAAAGGTCGTTCTCCGCAGCCCATCTTCCGTTTCCATCCATTATGATGGCTATGTGTTTAGGCGTTTTTGGCATTTGGACCCTTAGTGGTTCGATCTTTTTCCGGGAACACGCACCGTTTGCGTCCCCAATTGGATACGGTTGAGGTTAAGGTTCCAGAAGCTAGAATCTAGAAGTGAGGAGCGTGATTTTCACGGTCGAGGTTTTTCTAGCTTCTGGCCTCTGCTTTGCCACTAGTTACGAGTCACCAGTCACAGCTGTCTCACAAACTTGCTCCGTCTGACAGAATCTCCTGCTTTTTACAGTCACAAACTTGCTCCGTCTGACAGAATCTCCTGCTTTTTCCACCAGTTACCAGTCACGACAGTAATCACACCGACATGATATCCTTTTCCTTATGGGTGACCGTCTCATCAACTTTCTTGATGAAGTCATCGGTGATCTTCTGAATCCTGTCGTATCCCGAACGCTCGTCGTCCTCGGTGATCTTCGAGTCCTTCTTGAGCCGTTTGAGCTCCTCGTTGGAATCGCGGCGCACGTTGCGGACTGCGACCTTGCAATCCTCAGCATGTTTTTTGACCAACTTGACCAGATCACGCCTGCGTTCCTCGTTGAGCGCCGGTATCGGAATACGGATTATCTTCCCATCGCTGATGGGATTCAACCCGAGCCCCGACTTGAGGATCGCCTTCTCTATCGCCTGACCTGCGGAGGCGTCCCACGGCTGAATCGCTATCGTGCGCGCATCCGGAATTGAAAGCGAAGAGAGCTGGTTGAGCGGCGTCATCGTGCCGTAGTACTCGACACGGACTTCATCCACCAGCGAAAGAGAGGCGCGGCCGGTGCGCAGCCTCGCCAGCTCGTGGTGAAGAGCGTCCATCGCCCTGCTCATCTTTGCTTCGGTTTCCTTGAAAATTTTGTCATCCATAAACCACCGTCCCTATTTTTTCGCCCTTCACCACCTTCGCAAGGTTGCCGGACTTGAATATGTCGAAGACGATGATGGGGATGTTGTGATCCATGCACATCGAAACAGCGGTAGAATCCATAACTTTAAGCTGATTTTTCAGAACGTCTATGAATGAAACGGAATCGAAACGTTTCGCGGAAGGATCATTCTTCGGATCGGCGGAATAAACTCCGTCGACCTTGGTTCCCTTGAGAATAGCCTCTGCACCGACCTCGAGAGCTCGGAGAGATGCTGCGGTGTCGGTAGAAAAAAACGGCGAGCCCGTTCCTCCGCAGAAGATCAGGACCCGCCCCTCCTTCATATCGCGTATCGCGCTGCGCCTGTCGAAGGAGTGAGCCACCCCTTCTATCGCGAGCGAACTCATCAGAACCGCGTCGAGCCCGGAACCGATCATCACCTCTTGAAGAGCGAGACCGTTGATGACGGTAGCAAGCATCCCCATCCGGTCGGCTTGCGCCTGGCAGATCCCGCCCTCTTTTGCGATGGGGGCGCCGCGGAAGATATTTCCGCCGCCGATGACGATGCCGATCTCTACGCCGAGATCGATCGCGCTGCGAACCTCCGAAACGAGCTTTGCAGCGGCATCGAGGGAAATCCCTTTTTCGACTCCCGGAGAGAGAAGAGCCTCACCGGAAAGTTTCAGGATGATTCTTCGGTATTTCATGCTCTCCCCCTTACCAGTCACAAAAACTTGCTCCGTCTGACAAAATCTTCCGCTTTTTCCACCAGTTACCAGTCACGAGTCGCTAGTCAACGGTCACGGCTTTTCAGTCTTTTCTCTTCTCAATCCCTTCCCCTACCTGGAACCTCACGAATGAATCGATCGTGATGGCCGAATCTATCTTCTTAAGCCAGCCCCCTACCGAGGACTTGCCGTCCGGGTCGCGGACATAGACCTGCTCACTCAGACAGATCTCGGTATAAAATTTGTTGATCTTTCCGCCGAGGATCTTCTCGAGTATCTCAGCCGGCTTTTTCGTCTCACCCATCTGCGCCAGCATTATTTCCTTTTCCTTGGCGATCACCGACTCCGGAACGTCGCTCTTATTGACGTACTGCGGATGCATCGCAGCGACGTGCATTGCAACTTCCCTGCCGGTCGTGTCATCGAGCTTTGCGTTTGGATCGTTGTAAACCACCACGACGCCGATCTTGGATCCGGCGTGTATGTATTGCGCGAGTTTTTTTCCTGCGCCGATCTCTACGCGGGCAAAGCGCCTGGCATTGATATTCTCGCCGATCTTGGCAACGACATCGGTCTGGATATCCTTCACGCTCTTGCCATCAACTGTAGTCGCAAGAAGCCCATCGAGATCGGCCGGATTCCTGTCGCGAACTATTTCCGTTACCCTTGAAACATAGCCGCGGAAGTCTTCGGTCTTGGTGACGAAGTCGGTTTCACAGTTGACCTCCACCAGAGTCGCGACTTTGCCATCGGCGGAGATATCGTGTCCGATGAGGCCGTCGGCTGCGACGCGCACGGACTTCTTCTCGGCGGTAGCGACTCCTTTTTTGCGCAGAGACTCTATCGCGGCTTCCATATCCCCATTGGATTCGGAAAGAGCCCTTTTGCAGTCCATCATTCCGGCGCCGGTTTTCTCCCTCAACTCTTTAACTATCTCTGATGATATCGTCATTATTGTTTTCCTTTCCGGGAGAGGCCTGCTCAATCACTCCCAAAGTAAATTTATTATGTCGTTTCTTTTCCGGAAACACGCACCGTTTGTGTCCCCAATTGGATACGGTTGAGGTTAAGGTTCCAGAAGCTAGAATCTAGAAGTGAGAAGCGTGATTTCCACGGTCGAGGTTTTTCTAGCTTCTAACCTCTCGCATCTGGCCTCTGTTTTTTCACCAGTTACGAGTCACGGTAACTCTTGCTCCGTCTGACAAAATCTTCCGATTTTTCCAGCAGTTACCAGTCACGAGTCAGCAGTCACGGCAGTAATCACACCGACACAAACTTGCTCCGTCTGACAGGATCTCCTGTTTTTTCCAGCAGTTACCAGTCGCCATTCACGGATTCTGATCGCTGCCAGCTTCGGTGGTCTCTTCGACCTTCACCTTGGCAAATTGTTCCGCATCAGCATCGCTCGCCGCCTCAGCAGTGGCGCCCCGCGCTACCCATGCACGCCCTCTGCCTGTGATCTTTTTCTCGCGTATCGCCGGACCTTTGAATTTCTGTTCCTTCGCCTGCTCGGCTGCCTGAGCCTCCTGCTCGCGCAGGGAGATCTCACGCCTCCTGTTTCCATCTTCGCAGGCATCGGCGATTATCTTCGAAAAATACTGTATGGAGCGAATCGCGTCGTCATTGCCGGGGATGATATAATCGATCCCCTCAGGGTCGCTGTTGGTATCGATGAGCGCTATCACGGGGATGCCGAGCTTGTTCGCCTCTTTTTTAGCGATTATCTCGCTGCTCGGGTCGATCAGAAAAACCGCGCCGGGAATCTTCTTCATCATCTTGATTCCGCCGAGGGAGAATTCGAGCTTTTCGATCTCGCGTTCGATCTGGAGGGCTTCCTTCTTGGTCAATTTCTCGAGCTCGCCCTTCTCGCGCTTCTCGACGAGATCGTTGAGGCGGTCGATGGACTGCCGGATCGTGCGGAAGTTGGTGAGCATCCCGCCCAGCCAGCGGTTGGAGACGTAGAACTGCCCGACCCTCTTGGCTTCGGACTCGACGACATCCTTGGCCTGCTTTTTCGTTCCGACGAAGAGGATGCTGTTGCCAAGCGCGACCGTATCGGCGACGAACTTGTAGGCATCGCGTGCCAGAGAGGCCGTCTGATCGAGATCGATGATGTGGATCCCATCCCTTGCGGCGAAGATGTATGGACGCATCTTCGGATTCCAGCGGCGGGTCTGATGTCCGAAATGGACGCCCGCTTCCAGCATGTCTTTCACCTGCACTTCAACTGTCATACCTTACTCCTTTGGTTTAAACCTTTAGGAGGCCCTCGCGCCGCGGCCGGACAAACCCGGCAAACGGAACCAAAGGGAGGGCCCCTTTTGGGATTTTGGCCTTTTCAATGAGCTCTCTACTACAAAGCTCGGAAAGTCGCGCTGGACTATCACGTAACTGGTTAATACGCAATAGAAATATGTCCATTTGTTGTACCCAAGTGAACTTGTCAGGGTAATTGACCACGTGATTATGTCAGGGTCATGAAAAGGCAAAGGTGACAGGTGTTTTCTATCAGACGGAGCAAATTAATATCCTGTGTAACATCCTGTGATATCATTATTTTTTCTTTCCTCCGTCTGACGCAAAAACTTGCTCCGTCTGACAAAAACTTTCTGACAAAAACTTCTCCCTCTCTCTTTGACAGAAACCCCCTTGAAATGTAGTATAGCCGCCATATGAAGAAAAAACCCTTTATTTTACAAATAACTACAATCGTAGCGCTGGCGGCGCTCTCAATTCCAACAACTCTCCCGGCGCAGATGCTCGGAGAGGCCCCTATCCCCTCCCCATCCGCTTCTCCGCCGCCGAGAGGGCCTGGAGAGGCCGGAAAACCTGTAAGTGAGGGGCAGCCGCAATCTATCGCAGACACGATAGCCATTCCGAAGCCCCCCGAAGGGGGCAGGGATGAAAGCGCCGCAAAACCGGCCTCAACCGAGATCAACCCGCTGACCCAAAAGGACTACAGCTGGTATCTGAAATCCGGAGATAAATCCCCTAAATGGAACGAATTCATAGAGCCGGCTTTCCAGAGCTTCGACAGCGGAAACTTCGCCACCGCCGGGATATTTCTCCAGCGCGCCTACGACGCAGGCTGCCGCGATCCGCTCATCCTTTTTCGCCTGGCCCTGATAAAGGAGAGCCGCGAAGGATACATAGAGGCGGCCAATATGTACCTCGAGGCGGCAAAGGGCGTGGAAAAACGATATCCCGGCCACCCTATATCGCGCGGCATACACAAGCACGTCGGGCGCTCGCTCTATAAGGTCGATAGACCGGCCGAGGCCCTCCCCTTCATCACGGAGGCGCTGCGCCACTCACCCAATGATTTCATGATGCTGCTGATGGCGGGGCAGATCCTTCGCAGCATCGGAGAAAATGACAAAGCACGAATCGCACTTGAAAAGGCGCTGACGGTGGAAAGGCCGGCAGGGAGCGACGGGCTCGACTCGATAAGGCCTGTGCTCCACGAGCTGATTCTGGCGACCTTTGCGCTGCAAAATGTGGGGATGTGCTCGAAATATGTGGAGCAGATGACTTCACTTGATCCGTCAGATCAGGTCGCGTCGATATACCGCAGAAAGATAGCTGAAATCGAAAACAAACGCCGCGAACGTGAATTGATAAAGAGGCTGACGGAATAGGCAGATCAACTTAACCTTACCCTCAGCCTTAACCTGTTTTTTCACAAAAACTTGCTCCGTCTGACAAAATCTCCCGCTTTTTCCACCAGTTCCATCAGTTCCAGCCACGGCAGAAGTACTTTCCTCCGTCTGACGCAAAATCCTCCTCCGTCTGCCACCAGCCACCAGCCACGGCAGTAAACACGGCAGTAAAAAAGAACCCCGGGGAGCTTTCGCCACGCCCGGGGCCTTTGGGGGAGCTATTTAAACTTCCTAACCCTCTACCTCCCGTCCAGCCTTCCTTATATGGAGGTCTCACGCGAGACCATCCTCCCTAATCCCGTCCTTTTCTCAAGCAGGGGTCTTCCTGATCCTCCTGGCAGCAGCCTTCACCGCCAGTATCATCATTCCGAACAGGTAGAACATGCTGCTCGGTGATCCGCTCGCGGAACCTGACAGCGAGCAGCCTTCGTTTCTGGTCGTCGCCATCGAAAGGTTGGCCATGTTGCCGCCGATTTCCTCGCCGTCGGACACGCCATCTAAGTCGGAGTCGATGTTCAGCGGATCGGTTTCCAACCATTCGCCGCGCTCATTGCGATCGCGCTGACCATTGCAGTTGAAGTCTTCGCCGAGTCCGTTGAAGAATCCATCCGGCAATCCGTCACCATCGGTATCCATGAGCGTTGCGTCGGTCTCATTAGAGTCCCTCTTATGATCGGCGTTCTTGTTCTCACCGAGGCTGTATATCTCTTCACCCAGGTGGTTCCTGATCATCATCGGGCCATCCGGTATGCAGTCGCCATCGGTATCCCACTGACGCGGATCGGAGCCGTAGGCCGCTTCATTGCCATCGCTCACGCCGTCGCCATCGGTGTCGGGCATATCAGGGTTGATATCGCCGGCATCCGGATCGTAGGTGCAATCAAAGTGTGCCTTAAGAGTGCTGCCATCTTTGAACACCCTAAGATCCTTGCTGAGCTTGTACTCTTCGAGCACCATCTGGAAATTGACCTCCGCTCCATCCCATATTCCATCGTTGTCGGAATCGGCAAGGTTTGGATCGGTGCCGAGGATCTTCTCGCAGCTATCTGTGAGACCATCGTTGTCGCTGTCCCTGCCTCTATTCAGAACAGTGGTGGCTTTGCAGTTCGTATCAGGGTTGAGTCCGCAACCTTCGAATTCATCTATATCATTAACACCGTCGTTGTCGGAATCCCACATGCATGGATTGGTGCTAAACCAGTCAACGAATGAACCGTTGTATTCTTCAGCATCCGGAATTCCATCGCCGTCGGAATCGACAGACCTCGGGTTGGAGCCTACTGCAATCTTGCCGATGGTATCCCAAACATTATCATCCATGATCGCGTTGATGAAGAGCTGGCCTACAAAGATGTCGCCGCTTACTTCCTGATAATCGGTCAATCCGTCACCATCGGTGTCGGGGTTCGTCGGGTCGGTATCGAGCTTCATCGCACCGACGCAGCCCTCAGAACCTATCACCAGCGTCGTAACGTTTGTAAAGAGGCCATCGCCGTCCCTGTCCTCCTGACCATCCAGAAGCCCGTCGCCATCGGTATCTGGGTTTCTCGGATTGGTGTAGTACTCGTCGCGAACCGGATAGCGCTTTTCATTAAAGTCTGTTATTCCGTCGCCGTCGGTATCGGCAAGCATCGGGTTGGTTTCCATAGAGTTGACATCTTCATAGGTCATGTTGACTAACTTGCCATCGGCCGAAAATTTGGAGGATAAGGATCCGTCGAAGCCCTTACCATCGAGGTTGAGGTCTTCTTCGTAATCATACTGCAACAGCAACAATCTCAGCTGATAAAATTTCAGCTTACCATCGAGGTTGAGGTCTTCTTCGTAATCATACAGCCCGTCCTGATCGCGATCCCATATGAAGGCCCTGATCTTGTGAAGAGGGTTCTTGGTGTAGAGGTCCGCATAGACATCGCAGCCGTAGTCCCTCTTAGGATCCTTGGTAGGATCGTATAAATGTTGGCTTCCCGCTCCCCTGCTTTCTGGGCACACATCGTACAAATCTTCAATACCATCGCCGTCGGAGTCCGCCTCCCAATACTTTAGTTCGTCTCCAGTAGGGCAGGTCATGCTGGGCTGCTCTACGCAGTCCGGTATGCCGTCGCCGTCCATATCGCCCTGACAGATCTCGCGTAGGAACAAGTTCTTGTCGCCGTCATAGTTCATCACATCCGTGAAAAAGAGCGGCTGGGTTCCATCCATCACATACCCTGTGGGCATGCCGGTGCCCGAGTCTGTCTCGACATATTTGGGATCGATACCCCAGAGTACGTCCTTAACCCTCACAACTGTGCATTTCGTCTCACCCTTGCAGGCCTCTTTGGTATTTTCTGCAGTACTGAAGAGCGGGCAGAGATCGACGTCGTCTCTAAATGTATCTCCATCCGTGTCAGGATTACCAGGATCAAGCTCATAGTTGCCAATATCGCGGACACCATTGAAGTTCTCCTTCGCACCGAGGCTTACGTTGCGGCAGGCATAGGAGTGAATCGTCCTCTTGTATTCAACTCCCTGGGAGTCGGTCTGTGTCCCCTCAGCCAAAGGTGCCATAAAATTGGCCCCTCTTTCCGGCGTGCCAAACACTCTGGAACATGTCTGATCGGAGCAATAGACGTTATAGAGATCGTAACCTACGCCGAGGATCTGTTCATGTCCGGAGCTAAGAGAACATTCAACTGGTTTGCCGTTCTCATCCTTCACAGCATTGCTGATGCTGAAGGTAGTATTAAGGGAGACATTAAAGAGGTAGTTCTTCGATCTGAAAGATCCCACGCCGAAGTTGAAGTTCTGATTTCTGTCTTCCTGTCCGTCCAGGAGACCGTCCCCATCGACGTCGGGGATCAGGGCGTTAAGAACCTTCTCCTCAACTCCATCCACATCAAGGATGCTATAGTTCCGCTCAAACGGAGTGCCATCCGGTATGCCGTCGTTGTCGCTGTCGGCATTGAAGTATGAGGTTTCGCCGGCGTCTACGCGACAGTTGCGGTTTATATCTTCATCATCATCGGACTTTCCGTCGCCGTCTGTATCCCACCACTGATCGCCTTCAACGAGAGGCTCGCCGCGGATATTTTTGCCGCAGGACTCCAGATCGCCATAAAAGCGGAGCTGACAACAGTGGTTATAACCTTGCATCCTCTTGCCGTTAACGCCGGTAAGCCAGTTGTTCGGATCATCATCGTCGCCGTTTCCATCTGGGCATTCTACCTGACCTTCTTCATCCTCGTCGTCCATCGAGATCACATTTGAAGCATTGCCGAGGCCACCGTTCGCAAGAACAGGGACAAGTACGACATTTTCAAACTCCACCGGGAGATAAACCTTGAAGATTTTCGTCTTCTTATTGAGCCCGAGAAAGCTGGTATCGCTGGCGTAATCCCTTGGAATTAAGTACGCAACTAATTTTCCATTTTGTTTGACACTTTCTCCAGTATCGACATCTTCTCCAACACCTCCAGTGCTGAAAACCAATATGCGATCGATAGTTTTACCCTCACCGCAGGCATCCTCAGAATCAGCAGATGCGCTGACAACCTTGCCTACCACTTTTACATGCGTAAGATTTCCCGACTCATCCCTCTTGTAATTTTTGCTCATCAACTTGACTTTATAGGGGATAGCCGATTCTATCCAGTTCTCGACCTGCGTAATAGTCATAGCGGAATCTTCACTCACCGAAGCGTAGCCATTTTCGTTATCATCGCCAACCGCGCCATTAGGAATAATGGCATTGTTGGCCTGTGGATTTGAGTTATCCATAACAATTGCACGCGTAAGGTTGCTAAGTGAAGCATTTGCCATGATTGTGTTTCCAGCAGAACTATCTGCTATAACTATTCCGTCGGAACCACCGTTGATCGTAACACCGTCTATCATTGCGTCATTGCCGTTGATGCATATGCCTTTTTTAGTTCCGGCGTTTATGATCTCAATGTTCCCTATTTCAACATCATTGGCATCCGTCGTAATATCGATGACGCATGAATACTTGTCAGGAATATTCTTGGCATCGAGGACCGTCTTTTTGCCTTCGACGAACTCATCGCACTTTCCATCTTTATCATCGTCGGCCTTGCAGCCACCCTTTATTACGAAGGGCTTGTCGGAGCCGCCATTGTGCCTGATTATAAGAGGGCTTCTCATGAAGATGGTATCGTCCGGCTTTACCGCCAGGGCGATTTCCTCACCGCACGCGTAGTGCGGGCTTTCTCCGCCGAGGTTTGCCGACTGGATGGCTATCGGCAGGGTCAAATTCTCACTTGGGGTACTGATATCCCACTGAGAATTTGTAACCGTGCAATGAGTGATGCTCATGCGAGGCTTCTTGAATGAGGCCATCGCTGAAGAAGATACGAGCATGACGGCGGCAACCGTCATTGCTAAAATCAATCTGCTCGCTCTTACCATTTCTATTTTGATAACCATATTTCCTCCAATCAACATTCTCCCCCTTGCGGAATTTCTTTTCATTTTCTTTCAGCATCGGAGCTGGATTTTAATTCCAGCCCCGCCGTTCATTCTCACTTCCACGTGGCCCGCAGAACAAAACCTCCGTTTACATTAAAGCCGTCTCCGCCTCCGGGAGAAACACGGCCTTGGACCTCTTGGACATCCGAATTCGTCGCCTTAAATGAAATTTGCGTCATGCCGGGGATATCCGGCGAAAAAATTAGTTGGAAGCCCGGTATTAAAAAAGCCCTTTCTCCGGCCTTTATCTTTACGCCCAATCTGAGGGCGAGATCCAGGAACCCCATAAATTCCGAAACAACTCCCGAATCTGGGAGAACGACGTTATTGACGTATCTGCCGCCGACAATGGCGCTTATATCCGCATCAAAAGCCGCCTTTTCACTCCCTATTGTTCCGCCGATTCCAACCATTCCATAAGCGCCAATACCCACTTTGGGATATTGATCGATCATGTCTGAAGCGTTATAGTGGGTGCCGGTAACCGGAACTTCCAACCCAACACCGAAAACGGCTTTCCATCCCTTCATATTGGTTCCCGAGAAGTAATAAGCTCCCTCGAATCCGATCCTGGGATTGAAAACAAGCTGTCCGCCTGAGCCTTCGTCGCTATAATCCCCGTTCGCGGTGAATGTGCTCCCGTCGCTAATCAGGGCCTTCGCACCGTTGAGGGTTATCAACAGGCCTAGTTCCCATTTGCTATCCGATGGCGCCTTGGGTTCGGAGGGAGTTTTTTCGAGTTCTGCGTTGATCTCGCTTATCTCGGCATCTGTAATTTTGGCCACTTCGTAAAATTTTTTGTAGATGGGGCCAACTGCGGGAGGAAGAGATGACAGAGAGTTGAAATGATCGACGCAAGTGTTGGCAAAGGCAAACCTATCGTCTTCGTATTGCAGATCTTTAGAAAATTCAAGGTATTCAGCTTCAGTTACTGCATTTGCATCTGCATCTGCATAGGAGAAGCAGCCATCCCCGATTCTTCTAATAAAATTCTTGAAAGCACTATCTGATTCCAGACTCCCCAGCGTTCTTTGCGTTGCGTTTGATGCGGCTGCTGACATATCTTCCTCCTTTGAATTCCCCCAAGAATAGTTTAAAAGCTCTAAAGACTCTTCTCCGTATCCTTCCATCTTCATTATCGGAGGAGTTTGAAAAAAGTTGCGGCATTTCTACCAACTATTTCCCCCCCACGTCAGACGGAGCAAAAATCCCCTAGTTTGCCCCCAGAATCGGAGTCGCCCCCTCGCCGACATGTCAAGCGAACTAATTGATTTTTAAGGTGTTTTTTCGGCACACCCCTCCCCCTTTCGTCAGACGGAGCAGGGGTTTCGTCAGGCGGAGGACGCTTCGTCCTTCGTCCTTTCGTCAGACGGAGCAAAAAGCCTTAACTGGTATTTGTCAGACGGATCAGCAGACGGAGCAGAATCGACCAGATACAGATATATAATGTAGTGTGTAGTGGAGCATAATCGGCCAGATGTAGTGAAATCATACATCTCACTGTCGCAGCTTTTCAGCTAAACCATCCCTGCGTGCATTTTATCCCATAATACCAGTGGCATGATGCTTGCTCTCGTCAGCCAGCATGGCTTATTTGCCTAGATACGAAATCATCTACGACAACGCTTTCTTCCACGTCACCTGGCAGTGCCACAACAAAGACTGGCTCATGCGGTGGGAATGGGCAAAACGAGCATACTACGACCTCCTCCTGAAATATAAGGACCGATATGGAGTCAAAATTCACTCATATAACTTTATGGATAACCACCCGCATATCGCCGGACATCTCGAGAATAAGGAACAATTTTCCGCGTTCTTTCGTCTCGTAAACAGCCGCTTTGCCAAAATAGTGAATAAAAGGCTTTCGAGGCGTGGGCAGGTCGTCATGGACCGTTTTAAATCTCCTGTCATAGAATCGGACAGTCAGATGCTCACAGTGATGGCATACATCGATCTGAATCAGCATAGAGTAAAAAAGGTGAAGGATCCAAAAGACAACGAGTGGTCTTCTTACAGATATTATGCATATGGAAAAGAGGATCCGCTGATAACGCCTTCTCCCTCATATCTCGCATTAAGCGAGGATCCCATGGAAAGACGGCGTGAATATCTCGCCATCGTCAAATCGCTGATAGAACACCGTAAGCAGCTGAACATCTCCCATACGCACTTCATAGGAAATCCGGAATGGGTGTTTAAAAAATACCGTGAACTGTGCACGCGGCTCGGTCGCCAGATAAACGAGGTAATGTTTCTGAGACTTACAAGTCCGCCCGAGTTAGAGTTACAAGAATAGAAGAAATCAAAAATTATTTTATCCTGAAACCCTTAATCGAAAAAGATGCGCGGTGCTTTATCCAAAATGGATCATCGCTGATCATTTTGGACTGCAAACTACATATTGAACAATCCGCTAACTGAACGATCTATTGAAAATCATTCTTTTGAGGATGCCAGGGAGTCCCACTCATGGATTTGGCAGAGATCATGGAGGCTCTTAACTTAGCCTAACGCAATTCTGCTCCGTCTGACGGTGTTGCCTAACGCAATTCTGCTCCGTCTGACGGTGTTTGTGTTTGTGCTCCGTTTCTCCGTCTGACGGTGTTATGGCTCCGTCTGACGGTGTTTATTTCTCCGTCTGACGGTGTTATGCTCCGTCTGACGGTGTTGCCTAACGCAATTCTGCTCCGTCTGACGGTGTTTTGCTCCGTCTGACGGTGTTCGTCTGACGGTGTTTATTGTGACGTCTGTGCTCCGTTTGACGGTGGGGTTTGACGGTGGGGTTCGGCGAGGTTGATTATTGCTGCAACGAACGGGAATTATGTTCGACAGGATCTACAGAAGGGACCTCGGCATCGGCCTCGCGCGTCGCGCCAAGCTCCTTCAGCGTCCGCGCGCCAGGGACGAGTTTGTGCTCCCAAGAACCTACCGCCTTGTTGAAGCTCTCGACGGCGCGATCCAGGCTGCCCCCGACCTTCGAAAAATGCTCCGCAAAATTTTGCAACCTCTCGTAGAGGCTCTTCCCCGCCTCGGAAATCTTCTGAGCATTCTCAGCGAGCCGCTCCTGATTCCATCCGAGGGCCACGACGCGCAAAAGCGCGATCAGCGATGTAGGCGTCGCAATCAGGACCTTGCTGGCCCAGCCGTCCTCGATCAGCTTGCGATCCGCCTCGAGCGCCGCTGAAAAAAACGATTCCCCCGGGATGAAAAGGACCACGAAGTCCGGAGAATTTTCAAACTGCGCCCAGTAGGACTTCAGCGAAAGACGCTTGATATGATCCCGCACCGCCTGCGCGTGCGCCAAAAGATGTGCCTGTCGCGAATTTTCGTCGGAGGCCTCGAGCGCCTTCATATAGCAATCGATCGGGGCCTTGGCATCGACCACGACCGTCTTGCCCGCCGGCATGCGAACTACCATATCCGGACGAAGTTTGCCATCACCCCCATCGACGGAAAACTGCTCGTCGAAATCGCAGTAAGCCGACATGCCGGACAGCTCCGCTACGCGCCGCAACGTAAGTTCACCCCAGCGCCCGCGCGCCGCAGGATTTTTCAGCGCGGTCGCAAGAGAGCTGGTTTCGATGGATAGGCGCGCCTGCCCCGCCTCGACGCTCTTTAGCATCCCCTTTATTCCTCCGTAGGCCTCCTCGCGTTTTCCCTCGATATCCGATATCGCGCGATCGAGACGCTCCAGAGCATCTTTGAGAGGACGCACCTGCTCGCCGAGCTTCGGCTCGGCCTGTTTGATGAACTCGTCGCGACTCTCCTTGAGGACCTTCGATGATACCCCCTCGAAAAGCCGTTCAAGATTCGAAAGATTTTCGCGCTCGCGATCGAGCCCCTCTTTGGCATCCTGCGCACGCTGATTGGCTATCTGAATCCTTCCCTCATATTCCTTTTTGCGAAGGAGATAAAAAACAGCGACAGCGGCAGCGCCAAGAACCATTCCGATCAGAAGATATATTATTGATGTCATAACCGATATCTAAGTAAAGGCGCCCTCATTGGCAAGAAAATTGGGGAGAGAAACGGCTTGTGTCCCCAATTGTTACCTTTTGAATATATTCCTTATCCCCTCCTTGATTGGCGCAATTTTTTTCACCCGCTCAAGCGCCTTCTCGGGCAGAGATGCCGAGACGCGGCGCAGTATCTCATCGGCGATCCCTCTCGAAAGCTCGGCGGAGACTGAAAACTTTCCGGTCGAGAGGTCGCCGCTCACGGCGGTATCGACCTCGATAGGAGCGCGATTCAACCGCAGGAACTGATTTATCAGTTCCCCCTTCCCTCCCCCTCCCGCCTCAAGCCCGTATATCGTCGCATGATGAGATGAAGTGAGAAGATTTTTCACGGCCTTCCCCTTGCTGCTCACCTCAATCGAGCCGGCCGCTATTTCAAATGGGACGGAGCCGGCATAAAAAGATGAGAAGGCGGTGATCGGGGTGCTGGAGAGCCCGCCCGCCACATCAAACGATATGGAATCGCCGAGGAGATCAGCCATCCCCTCAACCGATAGTTTTCCGCCAGTCCCCCCTACCTTTCCCTCCATCTCTATCCCGGTCGGCAGCTCCCCCTCCTTGCGCGCGGCCCTGATATCCTCGATGGAGATATCCACCTCCCGAAGCTCCAGGTTCTGACCATTCACATCGTTGCGATATAAAACGCGACCATCCTCGATTTCAACATCATCTACAACGAGCTCCCACCCCTTCCCCGCTGCTTCATCTCCTTTTTTCCCCTCCCCCTTCGCCGGAGACTCGCGCTCCCCAAGATCGAGGGCATCCCAGTTCGCGGATTTCCTCCCGGTGATCACATAGTTTATCTCCGGCTTTTTCAGCTCCACCTTTTTGGCGCGCAGTTTGCCGCGCAGGAGATCGAAAGGCGCGACGCTTATGAAAAGTTTTTCAGCGCTGGCGAGCAGAAACTGAGGCTCTTCCTTCCCCGCGGGATAGATCTTGATTTCCTTGAGCGAGAGGCTCGCGGAAAAAATTCCCAGCGAATAACCTCCGATGTCGAGGGCGAGCCCAGCGACATCATGCCGCCTCTCCTCGATCATCCTCCTTGCCGCCAGCGATCCGTACAAAGCCACGGCGATCAGCAAGAGAAGGAGCGCTGCCAAAATCATCATCAGTTTTTTCTTCATAGCGCGGTCATTATCCCTTCAGAAAGGAGAGGTGTAAACCGAAATGCTGCCGACCCCTGCAGTGTCGCAGATCGCACATGCCGCTCTTCCGCGAAAAACTTACACAAGCTCCGTAAGCTCGGATGTGCAATTCGGGCACCTGCAGGCGTCGATCGATATCGAAGATATGCAGTACGGACATTTTTTCGTGTCCGGCGACTCCGGCGGCCCTTTGCGCCTCAACATATTCATCTGCGAAATCAGGATGAAGATCGCAAATGCGATTATCAGAAAATTGACCACGTTGTTGATGAAGATGCCGTAGTTGAGGGTCGAGGCCCCGGCAGCCTGTGCCTGAGCCAGCGTGTCATAGCTACCGCCGGAAAGCGTAATGAAAAGGTTGCTGAAATCCACTCTCCCGATCAAAAGCCCGAGCGGCGGCATTATTACATCGGCGACGAGGGATGAAACTATCTTCCCGAAGGCCGCACCTATGATGATTCCGACAGCCATATCGATCATGTTTCCCATAATCGCAAATTCTTTGAACTCCTTCAGGAACCTCGACATATCTCCCTCCTTGTAGCTAAGGTTTAAAGATCCTCAAACCAGCTCCGCCGCGCCCACCGACTATCGCCCTGCAGAAATCGCCGCTCAGGGATTTAACTCTCACCCCCGTCGATATCGTATCGATCTGATATTCGGTCGCCGATCCTTCGCCGCCGGATTTTTTCCTCTTCGAGGGGGGCTTCTTGCCGGGTTGTTCTTTGGCCGGTTCTATCACTATGAGATTGCCGACGAACCTCTCCTCGACGCTGTAGCTGACCTTTTTACGATCCCGATCCTGCGCGCTTACTCCCCCTTCGCCTCCATCTATGACGATTCTTCCCTTGATGGGTAGCGCCTTGGGGGGGCGCTGCATCATCTCCATGGTCTCCTGATCGAATTCGATCCTCTCGTTATCCTCATCGTTTATGCTTCGCCCTCCTTCACCAGAGCCTCTGCGTCCGCCGCGCAACCTGTCCATTATTGACTCGTCCAAAATAAGGGTGTCCCCTCTGGGAGAGCGTTCGCTTCGAGATCCATCGTCGCGCAGCTCCTCACCGAGGAGGCCGGACATCGGATCGCCACCCCTCTCGATCTTCTGTCGGCTGATTCCATTTCCTCATGCCCAACCGGGGCCCTAGCACTGGCAACTCCGCTGTCGAAATCGGCGCGGGCATCGTTGATGAGCTTTCGTCTGCGCTCCATCTCTTTTTCAGGGGTCTTTGCAGGGGCAATATCCGGGACCCTTTTGCCGGTAATCGCGGAGGATGCGACGGAGGCGGCCCGAATCGCATCCTCCATCTGAGAACGCATGTCCGCCGCGCCGCGAAGTTCCGGCGGAATCGGATCGGCAGCCATCAGACCGGTGCACGGCAAAATAAAAGCGACTATCCAGAACATCGCGATAAAGGCAATCTTCTTCATATCCTCACCTCGGGGAGACAAGCGGTTCGTGTCTCGGGGTGGGGTCTAGCAATTTCTATAGCGCTAGTCCAGTTTCATCCTTGCGCTCGATGAAAGGAGTGATATAGGGGAAAAAACCCGATGGCAAATAAAGACAACGGAGGTCACATGAGCGAAGAGAGGGAGCAGATCCCGCAGAGGGCCACCTTCAGCGAGGCCCTGAAAAAGACCTGGCAGGAAACCAAAGAGACATTCGGCGGGGTAATTCGAGCGCCGCGAGCGTTGTGGGGATTGAACTTCGCCGACGTCATAGTGCAGGGGCTTGCATATTTCGGCCTTCTCACCATACTCGGCAAATTCCTCTCGGAAAACGTAGCCCTCTCCGACCTCCATGCCGGATGGATCTACAGTTTTCTGACCGGCGGATTCACCTTCGCAATGCTCTTCCTCGGCGGAGTATGCGACAGGATCGGCGTCCGAAAGGCGCTGGCAATTTCAATACTCCTGATCGCCGCCGGATTTCTCGTCCTCTCGCTATCGAGCACACTCAACATGGACACGGGACTGATGTCCCCCACCTTCTACACAGTCCTCATCGCGATCTTCATCATGGTGATCGGAAACGGGATGCTGCAGCCGACGATGTACGCCGGCGTAAAACAGTTCACCAACGAGAAGACATCGGCGGTCGGTTACGCCATGATCTACGGCCTGATGAATCTCGGCGCATTTCTCGCGGGCCTGATATCGCCGCTTGTCCGCCGCAGCTCCGAAACGACCTTCCCGCCGAACGGAATACCCGGAGTTCTCTGGGTATATACCGCTCTGACCATAGTGACGCTGGTCGTGGTGATGTTCATCCTCACCAAGAGGACGGTGGAAAAATCCACGCTCACGCAGATAAGCGAGACGAAGGAGGAAAGGGATGCGAAAGCCGCCATCCCGAAGATGTTGACGGTGATCATGGCGCTGGCTGCGATCGCATCCTTCGCAATCTACATGGCCACGAAGAATCCCCTCTGGTATGTCCCGACCGGGGCCTTCGCGCTGATGGCCATCTGGGATTTTCTCAGGAAACGACCCGACCACCCGTTCCGCGACAGCAAGTTCACATTCTTCATCTTCATACTCATACCGGTGCAAACGCTCTTCGCTCACCAGTGGCTGACGATACCGTATTACATCGACCGCGCCTTCGCGGGAACGACGATCGGAAACAACTTCGAGTTCTTCTCGAACATAAACCCGATCCTGATCTTCTTCCTCTGCCCGATGGTCGCCGTGATGACAAGCCGTGCAAATGTCTATAGAATGATGATCGTCGGAACGTTGGTGATGGCGCTGCCTACATTCTTCCTCGCCATCGGCCCAAATCCGGCGATGCTCCTCGCATATATAGTCTTAATGACCGTGGGCGAAGCGATGTGGCAACCACGCTTCTTGCAGTTTGCAGCCCAGATCGCCCCGAAGGGAAAAACCGGCGTCTATATGGGGGTGGCGCAGTTCCCGTGGTTTTTGACAAAGGTGATCACCGGCCTGTATTCTGGATGGTTTCTCGCGAAATATTGTCCGAAGCCGGAGCTCGGGCTCGCGCTTAACACCGAGACGATGTGGTTCATCTACGGCCTGATAGCGCTCATATCTCCGCTGGCCCTGATGCTTGCCAAAAAATGGATAGGGCAAGAGATGCACGAACGCGCAACCGCAACATGCACCTGCTCCGAGGAGCGCTGCTGAAAAGATGTCAACTCGCAACTGAATGCGAAAATCCCCCATCCCGAAAGGATGGGGGATTTTTTATTTGTCTTGTCAGAGGGGGAAACTGCGAAGCGGCCTACCCCTTGATCGGCATGAATCTGCCGACCGGGAGGGTGAAGAGGACGCCTATTCCGTCCTCATCGCAATCGCCGCAAACCTCTTTCACGAGCGCCATCGCCTTTTCGACCTGTTCCCTGTCGGCCACGGAAAATACCATGTGAGTATCGAACTCGAGGCCGGGAAGCATATCCTTCAGACTGGCGAAAATCGGGACGTCGGATGAGAGCACCTGCCCCATCCCTCGACCTCCGACGACGGTGGCCCCCCTGATTCCGATATCGACAAAACCGGTGAGGATTTCGTCGAGAAACTTCGCCTGTTTTATCACCAAGACTATGAGTTCCAATGTTCCTCCAGAGCGTTCATCCCACGCATTTTTCATCCGCCGCCAAGAAAGCCTCTCTCAGCGCATCCTCATCCTTCGCCTCCATTATCTCCGCGAGAATCGCGTCGCGCGAACATATCCTCGCCACCCTGGCAAGCATGCGAAGGTGTCCATCCGCCATTCCCTCCGGACTGAGTATCATCACTATCAGAGAAACTTTTTTGCGGTCCACCGAGTTGAAATCGATCGGCTCTTTAAGGGTAGCTACAGCCATGACCGTGGAGTCGAGCCCTTCAGAGACCGTAGCGTGAGGGATGGCAATCCCCTTGCCTATCCCGGTCGAACTCTCCTGTTCGCGGATCAGGATATCTTTCAGCACCGACTCGACCTCGAGATCCGGAATCGACGCGCGAAGTTTTCGCAGCATCATCCTCAAAGCGACGTCACGGGTCGGCGCATCGGTCTCCGCGATTATGACTGCGTTTTGAATGAATGGAGCAAGCCTCATATATCACCCGTTTTAGTTGCAGGGATTTTATATATGAATCCAAAAAGGAAAGACCAGATATTTCGGCTCAGGCATCCCTTTTATTTCGATGGGAACGAACACCCTTTTTGGGCAATATCATAGGCTCTATCGACTCGTAGATCTCAACCTTGTCGATCGGCTCCTTGAAAAAAAAGTCGGCGGCGCAAGAAGCGCCGACATCCGAAAGGGAATCCGGGGCGGATCTGATGCCGATAACGCCTATCTTCGCATGCTTTAAGGCGCTGCGCTTTTTTACATGCGAGCAGATCCTCGCAGCATCGACGCCGGGAAGCTGGCTGTTGATTATGAAGATATCGGGCTTTCTCGATTCCACGAGGGAGCCCGCCTCGAATGGATCCTTGGTGGAATACAGATCGATCTTGTCGGAATAGCGGTTCAGCGAATCGCTGAAAAGGCGGGTAAAATTGCCGTTGTCGAGGATGAGAACCCTCCGTTTGTTCCCCCCATCCTTATCCGCAATCGGGATTCCGTACTCCCTCGAAAAACTTTCGAGGTCGGAAGACTTGATACGGAGGTGTCCGCCGGCGGTCCTGTATGCGGAGAGCATATTCCGCTTGATCCAGTTTTTGATCGTGTTGTAACTCACGCTGCAAAGGGATGCTGCCTCGAATGTCGTGAGTATATCCTTCCTGACCATTGCACTGCCTCCGTCACTTAGTTAAAGATTTACTTTAATTATTTGAGGCATTCCTCCTGTCCTTTAGATGATATTATTAATATAATTCTCGTTAACAGGCAACCTTTTTATACGAAATTTTCCCCTGAGAGGTAGAAGGAAGCTACGAAAAAGCCATCCCAATCCCCTCGCGATGGATCGATCCTCAAAAAACCTTCCGGCGTTATAAACTCTTCAAGATATCCTCGAAAAGTTCCCCCTATTTCTGAAATCGGCCCCGGAGAAAGGGGGAGATTTTTTAAAATCCAGAGCGCCTGCTCCTCGTTCTCCTCGGGGAATATGCTGCAGGTAAGATATACGAACCTTCCGCCGGGAGCGAGCCACGCTACCGCGGATTTCAGGATATCTCTCTGCAGCGATACGCTCCGCGCTATCGTGGAATCGGTGACGCGCCACCTCACATCCGGATTCCTTCTGATCGTTCCGCTCCCCGTACAAGGGGCATCGACGAGGATGAGGTCGAATTTGCCGCGAAGATCTCCCCTCTTCGAAAGTTCCTTAGAACCTATCACATCTATCGCGGCACCAGCGCGCCTCGCCCTCTTTTTCAATTCGGAGAGCTTTCCCGAATCGGGATCCGATGCGACTATTCGAGCCGATCCCCCTGCCAACATCGCAAGCATGAGGGATTTTCCCCCTGCGCCTGCACAAAGGTCCAGAATGTTCCTGCCCCCCGCCCCCGCTGCGACGAGGGTGGCGAGCTGGCTCCCCTCGTCCTGAACCTCCACCAACCCCTCCCTGTATGCGGAAGATTCGCGCAGATTCACGCGCTGCGGAATTCTTATTCCGAAGGGGGAATGCCCCGTCGGCAGCGCATCGATTCCGTCGGTCCGCAGCCTTGAAATTGCATCCTCCCTTTTCCCCTTGAGGAGGTTCGCGCGAAGCGACGGGGGGATAGGGCGGTTCATCATCTCGCACGCATCGAAACTCCTCGAAGGATACATCGCGACGATTCTCGAATAGAAGATCTGCGGCATTGAGAGATAGGACTGGAGGCCGCCGGGAAATGACCTCTCGAAAGGGGCGCTAAAATCGACCTTTTTCAGAAAAGCGAGATGATGAGGAAGCTCCGTAGAAGCCCCCTGCCAAAAGAGGTAACAGATGACCCTGTCGAGAATCGAAGGCTTGACGACACCCGCCATCGACAGCCAGGCATCGAGCCTCATCTGCCAGCGGGTCACCCCGAAGACCGCTTCGGAGATCTCCCTCCTGGCGCGGCTTCCGAGCGATTTGTGCCGCAGGAAATATTCCGCCGCTATCCTGTCCATCGGCTTAGGTTCGATCTGAAAGGCCCTGAGTATGGCGGCCGCATGTTCCGGCGTATTCATAAAACCCCCTCCATCCCAAGGAGATAGACAATTTTTTGACTCGAGTCCAGCGCCGTGCTAGCAGGACCGCCACCGAAGGAAGGAAGAGGCATGCACCACAGTTTCCTTGACGCTCTCAGCTACAGCGACGGCCCGCTGCACGGATGGGATCCGCGTGTGAAACTCATGGCCGCCCTCGTTACGATCTTCTGCACCGCAAGCACCCCCTTCCCGCGTTTCGGAGCGCTCGCCGCTACAATCCTGATACTGATGGCGATTTCCACATTCGCAAAACTTCCTCCGCTACAGATCGTAAAAAAAATATCGATGGTCCTCCCCTTCGTTCTAATAGCCTCTATTTCGCTGATCATAGCGGACTCTGAAAATCGCGCGGAGATTCTGGCAAGGCTGATCTTTCTGATAATGAAAGCAGCTGCATCGGTGGGAGCCCTGATAATCCTGTCATCCACGACAAAATTTCACGAAACGCTAAAGGGGATGCGGTGGATAGGAATTCCGCGGATAATCACCGCCCTGATATCATTCATGTACAGCTTCGAATTCATACTGATAGATGAATTCCAGAGGCTCAGCACAGGCAGAAAAAGCAGAGATGTAGCGCCAGGAATTATTCTGACATGGCGCAGCCGGGCATGGATGCTCGGAACATTTTTCATCCGCAGCATGGAGAGATCGGCGCGAATCCATAACGCGATGCTCGCGCGCGGATACTGCGGCGAGATAAAATCCTTCGACAGCTCGTCGCCGGTGCCGTCTAACCAGATTGCGATGGCCACCATCTACAGCGCAATGCTGATATTGATCAGATCAGGAGTCGTACTATGACAGCTCATATAGAAATACGGGGGCTCGACTATTCCTATCCCGATGGAAGTCGCGCGCTCTCCGGAATAAACCTGCGGATCGAAAAAGGTGAAAAAGTAGCGCTGATCGGATCCAACGGAGCAGGGAAATCCACGCTCCTTCTGCACCTGAACGGAACCCTTCGGGGCAGCGGACGCATATCGATAGACGGAGTCACGATAGAGGATTCCTCGATACGGGAGATACGCAAAAAGGTGGGGTTGATATTTCAGGACCCGAACGACCAGCTATTCTGCCCTACCGTCGAGGAGGATGTGGCCTTTGGCCCGATGCATTTTTCAATTCCCAAAAATGAACTCAGCGAGTTGGTAATATCCTCTCTAGATGAGGTCGGAATGAGGGGGCTTGCAAAGCGCCCTTCACACCACTTGAGTCTCGGGGAACGCCGCAGGGTCAGCATCGCCGCGGTGCTGTCGATGAAACCGGAAATACTGGCTCTCGACGAACCGGCATCCGCCCTGGATCCAAAGCGCAAAAGGTGGCTGATCGATTTTCTTAGATCGAGCACGCTGACCACCCTTCTGGCCACTCACGATTTGATGATGGCATTCGAGCTCTGCGACAGAACGATAATATTACGCGAAGGCAAAATAACTTTCGACGGAAGGACGAAGGAAATCGCATCCAACGCCGATCTCCTGTTGCAAAACGACCTCGAAATTCCTGTCATGCCCGCGGTACTAGGCGGAAAACGGGTCCTTCACCACGATGGAAGATGATCTCTCCACGCCTACGGATACGACGGAAATTTCTGCGCCTATGAGCTCCTCCATTCTGTTGAGATATGCGACAGCGGAGGAGGGAAGATCAGAGATCTTTTTAGCGGCGGATATATCCTCCTCCCAGCCGGGGAGTTCCTCGTAAACGGGCTCTATGCGGTCGAAGCGCGATGCCACCGAAGGAAGAAACTCGAAAATTCTTCCGTTTATCCTGTAGCCAATACATACTTTAAGCTTCTTCAAGCCGGAAAGAACATCGAGTTTGGTGATAGTAAGTTTGGTCACGCCGTTGATTCTCGCCGCATGGCGCGCGACTACGGCGTCGAACCATCCGCATCGACGTTTCCTTCCGGTCGTCGCCCCGACTTCTCCGCCCTTCTCCTGCATATATTCGCCGATCTCGTCGTCAAGCTCGGTGGGGAAGGGGCCGTTTCCCACCCTCGTAGTATAGGCCTTCGCGATTCCCATCACATCATCTATCGCGGTGGGTCCGATGCCGGATCCAGTGCAGGCTGCTCCGGCCGCCGTATTGGAGGATGTCACGAAGGGATACGTTCCATGATCTACGTCCAGCATCGCCCCCTGAGCCCCCTCAAACAAAATGTTTTTGCCGGAGGAGATATGTGAATGAATGATAAAATCCGTATCGACGATATGACTTGAAAGCCTATCCGACCAAATCTTCGCCTCCGCCGCCATTTTTTCCACATCTAACGGTTCGCCTCCGAGCTCCGCTATCTGTGAATTTTTAAACTGCATTACCTCGCGCAGACTCTCCCTGAATGATGCAAAGTCAACCAACTCTCCGGCGCGAAGCCCAAGCCTCGCGGCCTTATCCTCATAACAGGGACCTATCCCACGGCCTGTGGTCCCTATCGAGGCACCACCGAGAGCCTGTTCGCGAAGGGCATCTATCACCTTGTGATAAGGCATCACCAGATGTGCACGCTCGCTTATCGAGAGCCTCCCCGAATCGGAGAGAAAACCGCCCGCGACGAGTCCTTCAATCTCGCTTATCAGCGAAGATGGATCGAGAGCCACGCCGTTTCCTATCACGCAGGAACAGCGCTCGTGTAGAATTCCGGATGGAACGAGATGAAGGACCGATTTCTTCCCATCGACCACGACTGTGTGGCCAGCATTCGCACCCCCCTGAAACCGCACGACCAGATCCACGGAGGGGGTAAGAAGATCTATTATCTTACCTTTTCCTTCATCGCCCCATTGCATTCCTACGACGACGATATTCGGCATTGAAAATCCTTTCTGATTTCAAAACTAGAGTATGTACCTGCTGAGATCGCGATCCTTGACGATCTCTGAAAGATTTTTCACGACATATCCACGATCGACTTTCACCGTCTGTCCCCCTCTTTCCGGAGCTTCAAATGAAAGCCCTTCAAGGAGCTTTTCCATTATAGTATGAAGCCTACGGGCGCCGATATCCTCCATCTGAGAATTCACGTCAGCCGCAACCTGACATATCTCGTCTATGGCCGAATAGTCGAACTCCAGCGATACCCCCTCTGTCTGCATCATCGCCCTGTACTGTTTGATGAGCGAATTTTCTGGCTCGGTCAGGATCCTGATGAAATCCCCTTTCGAAAGGGAGTTGAGCTCGACCCTTATCGGAAATCTGCCCTGCAGCTCCGGAATCAAATCGCTCGGCTTTGCGCTGTGAAAAGCTCCGGCGGCTATGAAGAGTATGTGATCCGTCTTGACCAGACCGTGCTTGGTGTTGACGGTCGAGCCCTCGATAATGGGGAGTATGTCGCGCTGCACTCCCTCGCGAGAGACGTCGGGGCCATGTCCTCGACCCTCCCCCGCCGAACGCGCGATCTTGTCTATCTCGTCCAAAAAAACTATGCCGTTTTGTTCAGTGCATTCGATCGCAAGCTTGACCACCGATTCCATATCGATGAGGCGCTGCGATTCCTCGGAGGAGAGATACGCAAGCGCTTCCGGAACGCGCATCTTCTTTTTCTTGTTCCCACCCTGAAAAAGACCGGAGAACATATCGCGCAGATTGGACTGCATCTCCTCCATGCTTCCTGCGGCCACCACCTCTATCGATGGCATCGCCGGACGTACTGCAGGCTGAATTTCGACCATACGATCGTCGAGTTTTCCTTCGCGAAGAAGCTTCCTCAGCCGCTCCCTCGTATCGGCCCTGCGCCTCCCGCTCTCTGCGGAGGGCTCCGGCACCACTTCGGATGCGGCATCGTCGAAGCTCTGCGGAAGATCATGCTCAGGCTCGAGGGAGCCCGGAAGGAGAAGATCCAAAAGTTTTTCCTCCGCCATCTCCTGAGCGCGAACCATGACCTTGCGCGACTCCTCCTCGCGCACCATCTTTACCGCAACCTCGACCAGCTCCCTGATCATCGACTCGACATCCTTGCCGACGTAGCCGACTTCGGTGAACTTGGAGGCCTCTACCTTTATGAAGGGAGCATCTGCGAGTTTTGCGAGCCTTCTGGCGATTTCTGTTTTCCCGACTCCGGTGGGGCCTATCATGATGATATTTTTTGGAACTATCTCGTCGCGCAGATCACCTTCCACCTGCCTGCGGCGCCACCTGTTCCTGAGAGCTATGGCGACCGATCTCTTCGCCTTGTCCTGGCCGATGATGTATCTGTCGAGCTCTGAAACTATTTCCCTTGGCGTAAAATTTTTTTCTTCCATGTCAGTCAACAGCTCCTCATTTCAAAACTTCGCTTTGAATGTTTTCGTTCGTATAGATACATATCTCGGACGCTATCTTCATCGCCTCAGCGACGATCTGCAAAGCGTCGAGAGATGAATGTCTGAGCATCGCCCTTGCCGCGGCCAGCGCGTACGGACCGCCTGATCCTATCGCGGTGACATCGTCATCAGGCTCGAGGAGATCCCCCGTGCCCGAGATGGTAAAGGTTTTTTCGCGATCGGCCACGATCATCATAGCCTCAAGTTTGCGCAGGATTCTGTCGGTTCGCCAGTCCTTGGCGAGCTCAACCGCGGCGCGGGTGAGGTTGCCACGAAATTCCTCCAGCTTTCCCTCGAAGCGCTCGAATAGCGTGAAGGCATCCGCGCTCGAGCCTGCAAATCCTGCGAGGACCGTCCCATCCCTCATCGTCCGAATCTTTCTGGCCCCGCTTTTCATTATGGTATTGCCGAAGCTGACCTGCCCATCGCCGGCCAGCGCGACCATGCCGTCTCTTCTTACGCAAAGAATCGTCGTGGACTTGAACATCGCCCCTCCGTTTTAGGAACCTCTAAGAAATTAGCGAATTTGTCATCCCCTGCATCATTAGGCAGTTTTCTGCCGAATTTTTCGAAAGGTGCCTCTAAAAACTACTTGGCGTCACCGCCTGCCTGGGAAAATTTGTGAATCTTCACGGCGGTTCGACAAGCTCACCGTCATGAGTAAACGAGAGCGAGTCGAATGAATGAAGTTCGTCCCAGGCTCAAAAATTTTCCCGGGCGGCGGCATCATTAATACAGTTCCTTTTCGAGGAACCCTGTATGCAGCTTTTCAGAGGTTCCTTAAAATTATTTTGGGTAAAAGACGACAGCGGCTTCAGATATTAACATCCGACCGCAGCGTCAATGAAATAAGCGAAAGGAGAGTTTAAACCGGCATTATGCCTTCGGATGCGCCTTGTCGTACGTCTTCATGAGCCCTTCGAGGCTCACATGCGTATATTTCTGCGTCGTAGAGAGGCTCGCATGACCGAGGAGCTCCTGAATGCCGCGCATGTCGGCACCGGAACCAAGCAGGTGCGTGGCGAAGGTGTGCCTCAAAACGTGGGGCGTCACCTTTTTCTGCAGACCGCAGACCTTGATGTATTTGTTGAGCATCCTCTCAACCGAACGCGCGGTAAGCCTTCCACCCCGCCTGTTCACAAAAAGCGCGTTTTCCTCGGCGCTCTCGGGGCAAAGCGCCGCTCTGTAATTCAGGTATGAAGCGATGGCACTGCATGCCTTTTCACCCATCGGAACTATTCTCTCCTTGCGCCCCTTCCCCATAACACGAACTGTCTTGGCTGCAAGATCGATAGAGTCTACGTCCAGATCGACGAGCTCGCCGACGCGCAGGCCGGAAGCATAAAGCAGCTCTATGATCGCCTTGTCCCTGGAACCGAGGGCCTCGTTACCGGATGGTGCATCGATAAGCGAGAAGACCTCGTCCACCGTCAAAAATCTCGGAATTCTCTTCGGGACCTTCGGGGTGGCTACCTCTTTCGCCGGATTTGAAGGGACGACCCCTTTTCGCAAACAAAACTGAAAAAATGTCCTCAGAGAGGCCAGCTTTCTAGCCATTGAGGAAGGAGAGCGATCCTTGATCATCTTTCCGAGGTATTCCCTCACCGTGTTTGGATCGACATTGGAAAGAAAGGATGGCTCTTTGGACATTATGTCCGGATACTTCGTTGATAGAAAAGTGAAAAACTGCGTGAGATCGACCATGTAGTTCTTATGCGTGTGCAGCGAAGAACCCTTCTCATTGAGCAGGTAACTCTCGAATTTCTTTATAAATTGCTTCATAATCGTCCCTCCCCCAAGGTTAGGGCGATTTTACAGGAGGAAATGCTAAAAGCAACAACTTTGTCGCATAAAGAGCCCTGCCGATAAACACAGATTTATTGGGGATTTGCGGGTTTTTTATGGATTACAGAAGATTGCTGAAAGATCGTTCAGCGCTGCGAAAGACGCCTTTTCAAGGCGATCACCGATGAAACTGCCAAGATGAAAATCATGGCCATTACATAAATTTTGGCAATCTCATTATCAGGGAGATAGAGCAAAAGCAGCGCGCAGGAACCCCCCGCATCGGAGAAGAAATATTTTGATTCCTCTGAAGCCCTGCTCCCGACCTCCGAAGAATCGGGGGCCTTACCTCCACCACCCCCTCCTCCACCGGCGGATGGATCAGGGCAAACCTTGGCCTGGGGATCATATACATCCGGTATGCCGTTGTTATTGGCATCAACCCATACCCCCCCTTCCATGCTGTCAGGGCAGCCATCCCCGTCGGAATCCTCGTCGCGGCTGTTAGGAATGCCATCGCAATCGATGTCATGGATGGAAGCGGGGGTCAGACATTCCCCCTCACCTACCACCTTCGTGTAATCGAAGTCCGGCACACCGTCGCCGTCGAAATCTCCGAGATCCTCAAGTCCATCCTCAAGTCCATCGCCATCGGTATCTGCGACGGTCGGATCGCTCTCTTCGGCATCCAACCAGCCATTGGCGTTGGCATCCTCTTCACCATCCAGCCTTCCATCGCCATCGGAATCCGGGTTCAGCGGGTCGAGCACGCTTGGCCTTTTAAAATTCGTGCCCACCGCCTGAAGGCCATGGCACCCCTTGTAAGGTATCGGCTGGATTTTCCCCAGCTCGATTCCATCCGAGAGGCCATCTCCGTCGGTGTCGCATTTATTCGGAAGGGTGCCAATCCGGCGCTCTTCGCTGTCGCTAACTCCATCTCCGTCGCTGTCGAAGCGCAGTGGGTCGCTCTCGTCGAATCCGATCTCGCCGTCGCCGTCGCGATCCCCCTCCTCGCCGTCGAGAAGTCCGTCGCCATCGCTATCCGAATCGTTGGGATCGGTCTCCAGCCAGCTTACTATCGCACCTTCTTCGGGAGGAAAGTCCCCTTCAAAATCCCTTCTGCCGTTGAAATTAAAATCCTCCATCCCATCGATAACGCCGTCGTTGTCGCTATCCTCTGAGGTCGGATCCGTGGTGCTAGATGGGTCGAGGTCAAACAGTATGGATATATTAGACAACCCCTGCGGGGCGTTCGGGTCCGCCGCAATAGCGTTGGCAAGAACAGTGATCTTCTTGTCCTGCAAAATTTTCAGGCATCGTTCGGAAAATTTGTGGACGGGGCGAATCTTCATCCCCTCGACCAAGGCCCGCGCCTCGGCCTCGGTCAGCCCCATCTCGAGGCCATCCGGAAGGCAGTCCCCATCGGTATCCGAATTCTGAAAATCCGTCTCCCCCTCGCTTGCATCCCATTTCCCATTTCCGTTTTTGTCCTCGATCGCGTCGGGAATACCGTCGCAGTCGAAATCGCCGGGACACCCCTGCTGCCCGAGGGCGTCGGCAACAAACGCTCCGGAGAGGATAAGCAACGCAAGCAAGGTCGCTGCACAGATGTTGTATAGGTTCTTCCTCGCTCTCATAGCTGGCGCCCCCTTCTCTCAAGCTCCTTCTCCAAATCTCTGGCAATCGCATCCATCGTATTCCACAAAAATGCCAGATTGGGATTTTCCTGCCATGGAGGGAGCGCAATAAAACCGCTGCGCGTTATCCCAGCCTCCTCCAGCGCCTTTCTCCCATCCCATCCGTGCACGCGACTCGCGTACTGCAGATAGCTTTCTATAAAACCCCCGACGCCCATTTCCTCGAACTCCTCGCGGGAGACTCCGAGCTCGGGATATATGGAACCCCGCAAAAGGCCGAAGTGCTTGAGGTCGCAAAAATGTGCCGACATATACAGGACGTTCTGCATAGCCCTGTTGCTTCCTACCTTCCCCGTACGAAATACCCTCGCGGCTCCGACTCGAAGATCCAGCTGATACTTCAGCAAGGGCGTCGTCATTATCTCCGAAAGATAGATACTCACATCCCCGCTGAACCTGAAGGCCGATCGTTCAGAAAGTTGCGTCGTCAATCTGAAGGGATTGCCCAAATGAATTTCAACTTGGCTGTCCGGGGAACTGAAGATAACGGGTATCTTATCCTGCCGCGACTCCCCTGAAGCCATCTTCCGCATGGCTTCGATCCCATGAGCGGCGCGTTCGAGGATATCGCTTTCCCCGATGCCGATGCCGCTTATCGCAACGGAGGACGCGGGTCCCGCGATGATAGGGAGCGGAACCGATGGAAGCTGTTGAAAAGATCCTATCCTCCAGGATGCGGCTGTGGGTGCTAAAGCGGAATAAAAGGTGAGGGACATTGAACCAGCTCCTTTTTCTGCGCCTGTAAAAACCAGCGCGTTGAAGATGCTCCCTTATCGATTTTATTCGGAGAAAGTTGCTTTAAAAAATAGAGGAAGAAAAAGGTCGCTGCGTCAATAAAATGACGCAAGGGGTCAGGTGGGTGCGTATTGCCCCTTTGACTATCCAGTGGAAAAGATCTCACAACTTTTTTCGGACATAGCCGATAAGCCCGCTGATCGGAGAGAAACCATGTCGAGAGAACAAGCCTCAAAACTGTGCGGCTCTATCCCCCCCGACAGGAGAGAATACTGCGAAACCCTGGCGGAGCAGTGTCTGGCCCAGAGAAAAGAACGGGCTATCACATACAACCTCGAGCTCGATGGGGAGAACTCCCTCTCCCTGCCAAACTTCGATAACTGCATCTCCTACGCAAAATTCAGGGCGAAAACTGTTGCACCCATGCCTCCGGTAGCCAGAAAAGAACCGGCCAAGCCGGAGCCGGCAGCTAAAGAGCGCGCAAGAGAAAAACCCCCCGCCAAGCAGAAAGATGCGGCGAAAGAAACTTCAGAACTGAAATTTAGCGACAGGCAGGCGGCTGCCGATGCGGGAGCACAATGCGAAGAGATGTTCGATCCGAACTCTGCGGCGATGAGATCCTGCGTGGAACATACCTATCCATGTTTCTCGAAGGAGGCGCCCCCCTTCACCCTGCCCTTTACCAGCTCCACATTCCCAACGAGGGACAGGTGCTTGCAATTTGTAAAATTTTACATAGGAGGAATTCTTGGGGACGAACCTATAAAAAAATCCCCTCCGGCGGAATCCCCTCCACCAGCTCGCACGGAGTCAAAGAGCTCGGGCGCTGTCAGCCCCCTTAAAAAAGCGGATGAAAATGCGCCACTCGCCTCCTTCGCGCGCCTGAATTTTTCAATGGAAAATTCCAAAGAGATACGCGTCGAAAAGATGATCGCGCCATTCATACATGACAAGAGACAGTACGGAGTTGAATTCACGCTCGGGTATTTCGTCGAAGAGCTCGGCTACGGGAAATACAGAATTCATTATCAGGCCGTCCCGGGAAAGAGGGAGAAGTTCAACAGGGAGGAATTGGAAAAAAGCGCCGATTTCACGGTGGAGGGAAAAAAGATACTGGAGACCCTCGCCTTCCAGTTCAAACTATATCACAGAGGAAACTTCAAAGGGATATCGTCCATAGAGATAGTTCAGCTCTAAATTTTCTGAGATCGAGGCTCAACTACTCCATTTTTTTGCGATAAGGACACCCTTTTTGGGGGCATAGGATAAAGACCTCGCCGGTCTTTTTGGATGTGCGTTCAACCAGAATCTTAGAGCCGCACTCCGGGCAGCTCTTCGCAATAGGCTTGTCCCAAGTGGCATAATCGCATTTCGGATATTTGTCACAGCCGTAGAAGATCTTGCTGCGCTTGGTGCTCTTTTGGACCAGATCGCCCTCCCCGCACTTCGGGCATTTCACACCGCTGCTGATCGACTTGGTGTTCTTGCATTTCGGATATTCCGAACAGGCCAAGAACTGACCATAGCGCCCGCGTTTCATAAGCATCGGCTTGCCGCAGAGATCGCACACCTCACCGGTCGGCTCTACCTTCTGAAGCCTGAGCTCGCCATTTTCCTCGCGTGAAAACTCCTTGGTCGTGCGGCATTCGGGATATTTCGAACACGCGAGGAACTCTCCATGTCTTCCCCATTTGATGACCATCTTGCTGCCGCACTTATCGCAGAGGATTTCAGTCTCGACCTGCTGCCCTTTCACGCTGCGCATGTTTTTCCTGGCGAGTGAAAGCGCAGATTCAAAGGGAGCGTAAAAATTGTCGAGCGCCTTTTTCCAGTCGCGCCGCCCCTCTTCGACCTCGTCAAGTTCTCCCTCCATCTGAGCGGTGAATCCCACATCGATAACCTTCGGAAAATTTTCGACCAGCAGTTCGTTGACGAGTTTGCCAAGTTCAGATGGGTGAAACCTCTTTTCGAGTTTCCTCACATATCCCTTTTCCTGGATGGTACTAAGAATCGAGGCGTATGTAGAAGGTCTGCCTATCCCCTTCTCCTCCAACTCCTTGACGAGAGAGGCTTCCGTAAAACGCGGAGGCGGCTGCGTGAAATGCTGATGCGGCTCTATTCCCAACAACTCCAGCTTTTCCCCTTCAGAGAGATTCGGAAGTGTCGGATTTTCCTCCTCACCCTTTTCCGCCTCATCGTCCACGCCCTCCATATACACCGAGATGAAACCGGCGAACTTCATCACCTGTCCGGTTGCCCTGAGCAGATACTTTCCGGCTTCGATATCAAATGAGGTCTGGTCGAATACAGCGGGCTCCATCTGAGAGGCGACAAACCTCTTCCATATAAGATCGTAAAGCCTGTAGGCGTCCCTATCGAGATGCTCCTTTACAAGTTCGGGCGGCATCGTCATGAGCGTCGGACGGATTGCCTCATGGGCGTCCTGCGCGCCTCGCTTGCTCTTGTATATCACCGGTTCGGCCGGGAGCATATCCTTGCCGAACTTGTCAGCTATGTATTTTCTCACAGCTTCTATTGCGACATCGGAGACGCGGATCGAATCGGTTCTCATGTAGGTGATCAGGCCGACCGAACCTTCGCTGCCTATCTCCACTCCTTCATAGAGCATCTGCGCCATGGCCATCGTCTTCTTCGCGGTGAAGCCGAGTTTTCTCGCGGCCTCCTGCTGGAGCTTCGAGGTGATAAATGGCGGCGCCGGCCTTCTCCTTCGTTCGCTCTTCTTTATCGTCGAAAGAAGAAAGCTCTCTTTCGAGATGGCGTTGACCAATTTTTTCGCCTCGGACTCCTCGGCTATTTCGAAGTCCTTGCCTGAAATTTTTATAAGCTTAGCCTCGAACGGAGGGGGAACTCCGCCTTTAAGCCTCGTCACTATGGACCAGTACTCCTTCGCTTTGAAAGCGTCTATCTCCTGCTCGCGCTCACATACGATTCTGACGGCTACCGACTGAACCCTCCCGGCGGAAAGCCCACGCCTGACTTTTTCCCAAAGCAGCGGGCTTATTCGATAACCGACCAGCCTGTCTAGGATCCTTCTCGCCTGCTGCGCGTCGAATAGATTTTTATCCAGATCGCCCGGCGAGGCGATCGCGTTTTTAACCGCATCTTTTGTTATCTCGTTGAACTTGACGCGATAGATGGGTGGAGTTTTGGATTTCGAGGACTTCCTTATCCTGTCGGCGATGTGCCAGGCTATCGCCTCCCCCTCACGATCGGGATCGGGGGCCAGATACACCGCGTCGGCCTTTTTAGCCGCATCGGTGATTTTTTTAAGAATCTTGGATTTGCCGCGGATGATGACGTAGTTTGGTTCGAAGCCGTTTTCCACATCGACGCCGAGCTCCCTCATAGGAAGGTCGATCACATGGCCGACGGAGGCCAGCACGTTGAAATTTTTCCCTAGATATTTTTTAAGCGTCGAGGCCTTCGCTGGAGACTCGACTATTACCAGAGATCCGCTCATCTATCACTCCTCAAACGATACAGTTTGCCCGGAAGTTCCTCCACCAACCCATCTATCACCAAAAGTGAGAGCTCCTTCAATACATCGGAGGCAGCCATCCCGCTGCGCCTTATGACATCATCAACTCCCGAGGGAGAATTCGGCAGAAGACTTTTTAAAAGAGGTGAACCCTTATAAATATCGCCGACCAAATGTCCAGATTTTTTCAAAAACGGATATTTCCTGTGTTCGAATTCGAGAATTCTTACAGCATCTTCGGCGTTTTCCACCAGACCCGCACCATCGCGTATCAGGGCGTTGCACCCCTGAGCCCCCGGATCACCGCCGCGCCCGGGAATCGACATGACCTCCCTTCCAAATTCGAGGGCGAATTTTGCGGTGATCAGGCTTCCGCTGGCTCGCGCCGCCTGAACGACGAGCACCGCGAGGGCGAGCCCGCTGATCACCCTGTTTCTCTGTGGAAACCTCGGAGGAATGGGCCGAACTCCGAGAGGAAACTCGGAAATCGCAAGCCCTCGATCGACGATTCTTTTCATCAGTCCGACATGCTCAGACGGGTATATGTAATCAACTCCGCATCCGAAAACAGCTATGGTTTTTCCCGAGGATTCCAGCGCCCCGAGATGTGCCGCCGCATCGATCCCATAGGCCATTCCGCTGATTATCGGATATCCCATTTCTGCGACATCCCTGGAAATGGAGAAAGCCAGCTCGCGGCTGTAGGGAAAGGATTTGCGCGCGCCGACGACGGCGAGTGAAGCGGAATTCAGAAGCGAGAGATCTTCCCCGATAGCCCAAAGCGCAAGCGGAGGATCAGGTATCTGCGCCAAGAGTTTCGGATATTCATCATCGGCAATCGTTATGAGAGAAATTCCTCTCTTTGAATATGATTCGAGTTCGCGATGGAGCACCTCCGCTTCCGGAATGACGCAGAAACGATTGTAGAGAGTCTCCATTCCGGCAAACAGCGATCTAAAATCGCTCCGGTCGCCTTTAAGAAGTGCCTCTGCGGATCCGGCAGACTCTATCAGGGCGCGCGCGACCGCTGGTGCGGAATAAAAAACTTTTTGAAGTGCGAACAAAAAAATACGCTCGTGCAGATCGGTCATAAATCCTCCGTTGGATGATCTGGCATGAGCGCGAAAGGTCTCTTGTTTTTTTACGTCAGGCGATATCTTCCTCATCGCCGAGGTCAACTGGCAGCGGAGCCCTCATGGCATCCACCCTCTCCTTCAATTCCTTGCCGACTTTGAAAAAGGGAAGCCTCTTGGGTTCGACGTGGATCGATTCGCCGGTCCTTGGGTTCCTCCCCGTATAGGCCTTGTAATCCTTGACTACAAAACTTCCAAAGCCGCGAATTTCTATGCGGCCCCCGCGAGCCATGGTCCGAGTCATGGAATCGAATATCAGGTTCACAACATCCTCAGCCTTCTTCTTGGTGATCTTCGACCTCTCTGAAATCAACTCGATGAGCTCTGACTTATTCATCCCCCGCCCCTTTGTAATCGGTGGAATTCATTGAGGAAAATAGCAATAGTGTCCGAAGCTGTCAAGCCTCCATTTCACAACTCTCGGCAATTTTCTGAATGATATCAGAGTCGTCGGCAAACCCGCGCCCTATTTGAGAGAGATGCACATAAGGTTCCTGTCACGCTCCCTTGGA
Organism: Myxococcales bacterium; assembly: GCA_012513515.1. NCBI lineage: Bacteria > Pseudomonadati > Myxococcota > Myxococcia > Myxococcales > Myxococcales bacterium. The sequence goes on from JAAZCA010000029.1 coordinate 48,781, forward strand.
TACCCCCATGCACGCTCAAAAACTGATCTTTTCACGCGATGCTCAGGGTATGGAGGGATGCCAGGATCATGCAATATCACATTTTCCGAGGTAAGATCGCATATGACTACGAAATGCCCGGAATAACCGGGGAGGCCATGCAAGGCCGCTGAATTTAGATTCACCAGGACGATTCCGCCATCGGATATCATCCGCTCGATATCTTCAAAGTCAGGAATCCTGTATTCGATTGGGGCAAGCTCCACAAATTTTGCAGCTATCTTACGTTCCTTCTCTATATCGCTGTGATTGGCTTGGGCCGCGGCCACCTCTTTACCGTATCTCCTTATGAGGTACTTCAACCCGGATTTCACGAATGCCCTATAATCAAATTCTTCTATTAATCTTACAGTTAAACCTAAATCCATCATCCATAACATCGCTTGTGTGGGCCAGGTCCACTGTCCCTCCCCTTTGCCGGAGATTTTGTCTAGATATTCATATGAAAACTCTTGATCAGGAAGGAGTTTTGCCAGCGCCATCTTGAGAGCAGCCTGAAAGCAGTGTGTCCCATCGCCTATATTTGGATAGAAAGGGATCTTCATTATCTATAAGGGATCTTCATTATCTATATATGATGTAGCCCACTACTTGTAGCTCACCAGCGAGTGGATCGGCACCCCGGGGATCTTGTCGCGTCCGTTTAGAAAAGCCAGTTCGACTATAAAGGCGCACTCGACGACCTCTCCCCCCTGCTGCCTTACCAGCTCGCATGCCGCCCCTGCCGTTCCCCCAGTCGCCAGTAGGTCGTCTATTATAACGACGCGCTCCCCCTTCTTTATCGCATCTGTGTGCATCTCTATCGTGGCGGAACCGTATTCCAGGTCATAGGATATATTTATCGTCTTATAGGGGAGCCTCCCCTTCTTTCGCACCGGCACAAAGCCAGCCTGCAGCTGATGAGCCAGGGGGGTGCCAAACAGAAAACCGCGAGATTCTATCCCGACAACAGAGTCGATCCTCTCCCCCGAATATCTCTTCACCAATGCCTGGATCGTGCCGTCAAAGACCTTGTGATTTTGAAGAAGAGGGGTGATGTCTTTGAACATTATTCCGGGCTTCGGAAAATCCGGGACATCCCTGATATATCTTTTTATCGAATCCTGCATAGATTCTCCTTTATTTGCGCTCCGGCAAAAAGAAGAGCGGGTTGCGCGCCTTTTGACCACTGCGAATCTCAAAATGCAAGTGTGAACCGGTCGCGCGACCGGTTCTGCCGACGGTGGCGATCAACTGCCCCTGCTTTACCTCGTCGCCCTTTTTGATCCTGTTTTTTTGATTGTGCGCATAGGCCGTAAAAAAGTTGTCTGAATGGCGAAGGAGTATCAAGTTCCCATATCCGCGCATAGTCCCAACAAATACCGCTGTACCGGGGGCGGACGCCTTTATCGGAGTCCCCTCGCGAGCAGCTATGTCTATACCATCGTGCCGCCTTCCGTTTCTGATTCCAAACGGGGAGGTGAGACGCCCTTCGACGGGCCATATGAATTTTCCGCGAAAGGTCTTGATCTGCGACTGCGAGGAATCGGCGCGTGAATATTTGCTTCCGCCGCGTCTGGAAGATCGGGAGGAAGAATCCGAGGGAAGCTCTTTGAAGGGGGGTTTTTTTTCCTTCTCCGGAATATAGAGCTGCTGCCCCGCTTTCATATCTCCGGGCTTGAATATATTGTTATACTCGGCGAGCTCCTGGAGATCGAGGCCGTAGAATCGTGCGATGGTCCAGATCGATTCGCCGGAACGCACCCTGTGGAATTTTCCCCTTTTATCAAAGGAGGTGGCGCACCCCCCTAGGAGAGCGGCGATCATTACGAATGAAAGCGCTAGGATAACCCCTCTCGGAAAAACATTATATTTAGGAAAAAATTCAGTCACCCTTCCATCCCTGTTTTCCTACCAGCTTGACGAAGCGGCACGACGTCAGAGTTTCTTTGTCATAGCCGGCGCCGCGCTTCGTTACAACCTCCAGACGCTGAAGCTCCTCCCCTCCCACCGGAATGATGAGGCGTCCCCCGTCCCCTAACTGTTCGATCAAATCCTCCGGAATACACGGCGCTCCGGCAGTTACTATGATGCCGTCGAAGGGAGCCTCTTCGGGCCAGCCGAGCGTACCATCTCCAATCCTGAGTTTGATGTTGTCGTACCTCAATTTATAAAGAACCTTGCGCGCCCGCAACGAAAGTTCCTTTAGGCGTTCTATCGAATAGACCTGCTCGACCAGCTCGGCGAGAATGGCCGCCTGATAACCGGAACCTGTCCCGATCTCGAGGACCTTCTTGCAAGGGCGCTTCAGAAGTTCCTCGGTCATCAGCGCTACGATGAGAGGCTGTGAGATGGTCTGACCTAGCCCCATCTGCAGAGGTCTGTCCTCATAGGCCTGACATTCCATCCCCTTGCTGACGAATTCCTGCCTCGGCACACGCCCCATGGCATCCAAAACTCTCTGATCCGCTATTCCTTTTTTGACCAGCTGCTCGGCGACCATCCTCCTGCGTGCGACCTCGAATGGATCGCGATCGCGATCCCGCCTTTTCGACTTCACTATCATCGTCATCCTATATCCTCCAGCTCGAGATACTTTTCAAAGCATCGACATCGGTGATATCGACCTTCAGAGGCGTTATCGAAACTTTGCCTGCCCTTATCGCATTGCAATCTGAATTGGGAATATCCTCGAAGCCGTTCTCATTGCCACCGATCCAGTAATATTTGCGTCCCTTGGGATCTACCTTCTCGACTACGATATCCCCATAGTCCCTCTTTCCCTGCTTGGTGAATGCGCACCCCTTGATCTTAGAAATGGGGAGATCCGGGATATTCACGTTCAAAATAATTCCCTTAGGGAGTCCCTCCTTTAAAACTTTTTTGGTTATCCTCATGGCGAAGTGGGCAGCGGTATCGAAGCGCCCCCGCTCATTCATCGCCAGTGAAAAGGCTATAGATGGTATCCCCATTATCCCGCCCTCGTAGGCTGCCGAGACCGTCCCTGAATAATGCACATCATCCCCGAGGTTGGGGCCGTGATTTATCCCGGAAAGTATGAGATCGGGGGGGGAATTGAGAATCTCGTGGACGGCGAGGATCACGCAGTCGGTGGGAGTTCCGCTGACTAGATAGAGATCCTTCTCTGGATTCTCTATCCTCAGAGGGGAGTGAAGGGTTATTGAATGGCTGGCAGCGCTCCTCTGCTGATCGGGGGCGACGACGACCACAGCCCCCAGCCTTTTTATGGCCTTTCGGAGGACCAAAATACCCTCGGCCTGGTAGCCATCGTCATTTGAAAGCAGGATAAGCGGCTTTTTTTTCATCATACAAACTTTCAAAGGGTTATCCTTGAAGAGGAAAATATCCAATGTTTTAAGCAAGTTATGAAATTAGAGTCTCCCTGTCAAGCCGTAACCCCGCATACCAACTTGCTTTTTTAAAACCCTGTGCTATTTCGGCGCGCCATGAGCGAGGCATATAAAAAGGCAGGGGTCGATATCGACTCCGGAAATGCATTTGTCGACAGGATAAAGGGGTATGTCAAAGAGACCCGCCAACGCGGGGTCATATCCGACCTCGGCGGGTTCAGCGCGCTATTTGCCCCTGATATATCGGAGATGAAGGAGCCGGTTCTCGTCTCCGGGACCGACGGGGTCGGCACCAAGCTGAAGATCGCGATCAACATGGAAAAGCTCGACACCATCGGAATCGATCTGGTCGCGATGTGTGTAAACGACATCGCGTGCTCAGGCGCAAAGCCCCTCTTCTTCCTCGACTACTTCGCCACCTCATGCCTCGAGCCGGACAAACACGCCGATGTGATCAAGGGGATCGCAGAAGGATGCAAGCTGGCGCGCTGCGCGCTGGTCGGGGGCGAGACCGCAGAAATGCCGGAGTTCTATAAGCCGAACGATTTCGATATGGCCGGTTTTGCGGTGGGCATAGTAGATAGGATGAAGATAATCGACGGCAGCGAGATCGGAACCGGAAATGCGATAATAGGAATCGCATCCTCGGGGCCGCACAGCAACGGATACTCCCTCATCAATCACCTCATAAAAGACAAAAATCTCAGACTCGATCACATCTACGACGGATTCGACGCCACGCTGGGCGAGATACTCCTCAGGCCGACCTTCATTTACACCCAACTGATCGAGGCGCTGACCAAGTTCGGAGACGTGAAAGGAATCGTGCATATCACAGGCGGCGGATTCTGGGATAATATCCCGAGGGTGCTGCCTCGCGGCGTCGAGGCTTCCATCGATAGAAGCGCGCTGGAGATCCCGCAGATATTCCGCTTCATACAGTCACATGCAGGAATTGATGAGAATGAGATGTTGAGGGTCTTCAACTGCGGCACAGGCATGGTTATGTTCACCCCGGCGGAGAAGGCGGACGAAACGACGGACTTCATAAATGCACACGGCTTCAGTGCCAAGGTAATAGGCAATACGAAGATCAGACAGGATGAAAACATCCCCATCTCGATCTCGTGAGGTTTAGATGAAAAAGAGCGTTATCCCGGTCGGCGTTCTCGCCTCCGGAAATGGCAGCAACCTTCAGGCGCTTATAGACGCCTGCGAGTCCGGATCGACAAGTGCGAAGATTGCCGTGGTCATAAGCGACAAGGGCGATGCCCACGCGCTGAAGCGGGCCGAAAAACATCGCATCCCGAACTTTCACCTCGATAGAAAAGCGTTCGACAGCAGGCGGACCTACGAGGGCAGAATTGTCGAAATCCTCCGCCAACATAAAGTCGAACTCGTATGTCTCGCAGGATATATGAAGATAGTTGGCGAGACCATCCTTGGCGCATTCAAGGACCGCGTCATGAACATACATCCTGCGCTGCTTCCCTCTTTTCCGGGGCCCGATGGACAAAAACAGGCCTTCGACTATGGTGTGAAAATTGCGGGATGCACGGTGCATTTCGTGGATGCAAAGGTGGATCACGGCCCGATAATATGTCAGGCCGCTCTCCCCGTCATGGATGACGACACCCTCGAGACGCTGAAGGCGAGGATCTTGGGGAAGGAGCATGAGATATATCCGAAGGCGGTCGCCCTCTTCGCTGATAATCGGTTAAAAATCGAAGGCAGGAGGGTTTACATTTTACCCAAAAAAGTATTACCCTGACCAAAATCTACAATTCATGGGGGCGAAATGAAAAAGATACTCTGCACAATCGCAATAGCTTCGGCTCTTTTTGCAGCATCGACTGTCTCGGCCAAAAGCTCCGGCGGAAATTTTTCGGTCGGGCTCGGTCCGGTGGGAAATATATTCGTCGTAGATTCCAGGCCGGAACTGGACCCGGGAATCGGCGGATATGTGTTTTTCGATTACAGGTGGTCACCGCAGTTTTCAACACAGTTCGGAGTGGTGGTGACAACCGAGGACGGCACCGGAATATCTGATGGCGACAACGGGATCGAATTCCTCGGCATACCGACCTTCGACCTGAAATTCTACGTGTTGAAGGAGCCATCGCGCTGGGATCCCTATGCCCTGATAGGAATGGGAGTTTACGCTGTAACCGAAGGAACTGCAAAGGATGGAACCACCGCAGTCGGCATAGGCGCCAATATGGGGATCGGCACCGATTTCTACATAACCGAATCTCTTTCGGTAGGGCTCGCCGCTATATTCCGTTCAATCGGTCTGATCGATTCGACAAGCGGTCCGAACAATGGGACCGCGCTATTCCCATTTTCGCTTATGGGAAATATCGCATACCACTTCTAATTCGGAGGCTTCATAGGGATGAAAAAGCCATCGGCGACTCTAAAACTTTCATCTCCGCTCATAGCTATACTGACCACCGCGTTCCTCCTGTCGTGCAGCGGATCTTCGACGAACTTTGAAGGCTTGCGCAGGGATATGATCGAAAGCCAGATAAAGGCAAGAGGTCTGAACAACGATGACATATTGCAGGCGATGAGCTCAGTACCGCGCGAAATTTTCGTGATGGAAAAATTCAAGGCGCACGCCTATGATGACAACGAGGTTCCGATCTCCAATCACGACTCGCTCAATAGGCCCTTCGAAGACGCGGCGATGCTCGATGCGCTGGATTTAAAAAGTTCAGACAGGGTCATGGAAGTAGGAACGGGCACCGGATACTTCGCCTCTCTCCTGTCAAAACTCGCGGGAGAGGTATTCACGATAGAGATAGAACCGCCGCTGGCCGAGCGCGCCAGAAAAATCCTCCCTAAACTGGGAATACGAAACGTCAAGGTCGTAACCGGGGATGGATTCCTCGGACTTCCTGAACACGCCCCCTACGACGCCATCGTGATGCAGTGCAGCCCTCCTCAGGTCCCTGAGCCGCTCGTAGAACAGCTGAAAGAGGGGGGCAGGCTTCTCGCCCCGATCGGCGGCGGAGAAAAGTTCCAAGAGCTCACGCTCTTCGTAAAAAAAGACGGGAAGCTATCCACGGAGAAAAGACTTTCACCAGCAAACTTCACGCCGATGAGAGGGATCATTCTGGAAAAATAGAAAAACCTGAATCTATTATAGCTGCGAACCGTCCTTATCGGCCCGCTCGCGCTCATCTCTTATCTTATAGACATACACCAGAATTTCAGCGACTGCGGCATACAGCTCCTCTGGAATTTCATCGTCTACCTCGAGCTCTATGAGAGTCCAGGCCAGCGGCACGTTCTGTATTATAGGCACTCCAAACTCCTCCGCCATCTCCCTTATCGCATTTGCAAAAAGCCTCTGCCCCTTTGCAACGATCTGCGGGGCCGCCATCTCCTTGTCGTCATATTTTATCGCTATCGCAAGTTCGGTTGGATTTGTTATCACCGCATCTGCGGATTTTACCGACTGCCTCGTGTCGCTCATCGCAAGCTCCTGATGCAGCTGTCGGCGCGCGCTCTTTATCAACGGATCTCCCTCGTCCTGCTTGTACTCCCTTTTCACCTCTTCCTTGCTCATCCTCATCTGTTTTTTGTAGTTCCATCTCTGGACATAGAAGTCGATCATGGCGATCACTATGAAGACGATGAAGACTTTGATGAGAAATTCAACGAGGATCTTTCCGGCCAGAGTTTCTGCCTGATATGGTGTCCCCTTCACCGTCAGGACCACATCCCTGATGCTATCGCTGACAACCAGATATGCGAGCATGAATATAAGGGTTATCTTCGCGATGTTCTTGATCAGCTCCACGAATGTGGTGACCTTGAACATGTTCTTGAGATTTTCCAGGGCGTTTAGTCTCTTCATCTGCGGCTTCATCTGCTCGGTCGAAAAGATGGGGCCTATCTGAAGGAAACCGACCGCTATCGCGAAGACTATCATGACTATCCCGAACGGGATTATGATGCTCAGGAATAAAAAGAAGTCATTTTGCACCTGGAGGAAGATGGCCTCCATGGAGACATCCCTGCTGGCGGCCAGACTGAAATCAGCCACCATCACGCCGCGCATCTTGTCGCCGATGAAGTCCCTCATGAAGAGGATCGTCGCAAAGGCTGCGATCAGGATGACTACCGTGTTGAGATCGCGGGAACGCGCCACCTGCCCTTTCTTGCGCGCATCCCGCAGTCGCTTCGGGGTCGCCTCCTCGGTTTTTTCTTGGCTGCTGGATTCGGCCACTGCGATCTCCTGTCCGTATTATCGGCAGGAAGGTAGCAAAAATTCCCTCTTCCAGCAAGAAATAGACAAGGTTGAGTTGAGCCTCAGCCTTAATCTCAACCTTGCTCTAATCCTCAGCCTTATTCTTGCCTTTCTGTAAAAATATCGATATCTTGCAGCGCATGCTCGGGAAGAGATCAAATAGACGACCCCAGCAGGTCGGCCAATATTATCTGATGGAAAAGATCGCGCAAGGGGGCATGGCCGAGATATTCAAGGGGATATCCTACGATGTCAGCGGAATCAAAAAGACCGTCTGCATAAAAAAGATCCTGCCGCATATTTCCGCCAGCGAGGAGTTCATCGGAACCCTCATCGACGAGGCTAAAATAGCGGTCAAGCTGGTCCACGGGAACATCGCCCAGACGTATGATCTCGGAAAGGTCGGGGATGACTACTTCATGGTCATGGAGTTCGTCGACGGCAAATCCCTATCCCAGATAAACAAGAGATGCGCCTCCCTTGGAGAGCTCCTTCCGACCGAGCACCTGATCTATTTCATATCCGAAGCCTTAAACGGACTCGACTATATCCACAGGAGAACCGATGAGCACGGCGTTCCCCTCCACATAGTCCACAGGGATATGAGCCCACAGAACATCATGGTCTCGTATTCAGGCACCGTGAAGATCATCGATTTCGGCATCGCCAAAATAGGCTTCAAGGTAGGCTCCACCGACTCCGGCGTCCTGAAGGGAAAATTCGCGTATATGTCACCGGAGCAGGCCTACGGCGATACGATAGACAACAGGTCCGACATATATTCAGTCGGAATAATTCTGCATGAGATGCTCACTGGCAAGCGCCTCTTCAAGGCCGCCGACAGCCGTGAGACGATACGCAACGTTAGAAAAGCAGAGGTCGCTCCCCCTTCCACCATACTGAGCGGAATTCCCGATGACCTCGACAGGATAACTCTGAAGGCGCTCAGCAAGGACAGGAGGCGCAGGTACAGCCATGCCTCCGAGATGAGGGATGACCTCATCAAGTTTCTGCATATGAATTATCCTGAATTCGGGCCATCCCATTCAGCTGAGTTCATACAGGCCCTCTTTGACGACGAGTTCGGCAAACCCCGGAAAGACGACGCCGACGCTAAAACACCGTATCTCATAATCGACAGATCCAACTCCGCCTTGGCGAACGACAGCCAGTTCGAGACCACCGGGGCCATCAGGGTGCCGGTCAACCTCGAGGAGTATATGGTCGAAGGAGAACGCCCGAACGAGGATACCGGAGAGGATGAAAGCTCCGAGGCAAAAAAAATTCTGCCGGAGCTCGATGACAAAGATGAGAAAACTTCAAGAAAGTTTTCCTCGCTATGGTCCATCATTTCGGCGATAAAGTACCAGCTCGTAGTCCTGCTCCTTGCCTCCATTGTAATCGCGGGCTCGATATATCACAGATCAAAAACGGCAACGGAAAAAACTCCGCACATGGCATCCGGAAGAGTCATGGTCGCCACCATTCCGACCGATGCGGAGGTCTATCTCGATGGATCCTTTAAGGGAAAAGGATCGCCGGTCTCAATACCAAACGTTCCAGCAGGAAAGGATATCAAACTTGAAGTGAAACGGGACGGTTACTTTTCGCACGAGCGCGTTATCACCCTTGCCTCCGACGGTTTTGAAAGCCTCTCGATATCCCTATCCCCGGCCGTCAAACCGACCGCTACGATAGAAATCACTACGGAGCCAGCCGGTGCCACCGTATTCATAGATGACAGGGAGACCTCTCACCGGACCCCGGCCAGAATAGAAAAGATAAGTCCCGACAAGGAAATCTCGGTGGGGCTCTTTTTAAAAGACCATCAGTTCTGGAGTAGAAAAATCTCCCTGAATGCAGGTGAAACGAAATCTTTCGACGTTCAGATGGCAAAGGCCATGGGTTCGGTCTCCATCACCAGCATCCCGCCGGAGGCGCTCGTGATGATAGACCATGTCCCGGCAGGTCAGACTCCGATGGTAAAGGGAGAACTCGATCCAGGGCAGGTCCATACGGTCGATGTATGGCTGCAGGGGTATGAAACTGCTACAAAGGAGTTCAGGGTTCTCTCCGGCAAGGAGCTTTCGCTTAGATTCGTCCTCACGAAACTTCCAACCGAGGCGGAGATGGAAGCAGCTACAAGGGGATCCGACACTCAACCCAAGGAAAAAAAAGATGGCGAAAAAAGGGACAAAGAAGAGGTCATGGAAGACAAAGATTGAAACCGCGCCTGAGGAGGAGCTCTCCGAACGGACGGTGGTGACCTCAATTGAAAAAGTCAGCATACCAGTTGATGAGAAGGCCTACATACTTTTCATTTCGGGGCCCCTCATCGGTAAGATGTACCTTCTCGAGGACGAGGTTACCATCATAGGTCGCGCGCCCGATATCGACATATCGATAAGCGACTCGAGGATATCAAGGCGCCACCTGGAAATTTCCCTCCGCGAGGGACGCGCTGTCATAAAGGATCTCGACTCGACCAACGGAACATTCGTCAACGGCAAGCGCGTGGCGACCAAAGTCCTGGAAAACGGCGATAAGATCCACATCTCCTCCGACACTTTTTTCAAATTCGCGCTGGGCGATGCCGCCGAGAGGATGTTTCAGGAGGAAATGCACCAGATGGCGAACTACGACGCCGTCACAAACGTCTTAAACAAGCACGCCTTCCTCCGCCGACTGAAGGAGGAATTCAGCTATTCGAAGAGGCAGAAGCTCCCGCTCTCCCTGATCATGATCGACATAGATTTTTTCAAGAAGGTCAACGATACTTACGGCCATATGGCCGGTGACTACGTCCTGCACGGAGTCGCAGAAAGAATTCAAAAGGGGCTGCGCGACGAAGACATAGTCTCGCGATACGGCGGCGAGGAGTTCGCAGTTATCCTTAGAAATACCGATGCAAAAAGCGCCTTGATGCTCGGCGAAAGAATCCGCAGATCGGTTGAAGAAAAACCCTTTCAATTCGAAAAAGATTCAATATCGGTCACCGTAAGCCTTGGGATCTCTACCCTCGCCGATGGCAATTTTACGACATCGAGCGATCTGCTCGCCAGATCCGATGCATGCCTGTACAAGTCCAAACAGGACGGTAGAAACCGCGTAACATCATAGAGTTATCTACCTTGACTTTTATCTCTTCAGGGAATAGCCAAGGCTCTCCTATGGCAAACCTCATCGATGGCAAGGCCCTCGCGGCAAAGATCCGTAACGAAATCGCAAAAGATGTGGAGGCGCTGAAGGCACGGAATATCAACCCCGGGCTAGCGGTCGTGTTGGTCGGCAACGATCCGGCATCCAGCCTCTACGTCAGCAGCAAAAAGAAGGCCTGCGCCAAGGCCGGAATAGAAAGTTTCTCCTACGAACTCCCCGCCTCCGCATCCGAAAAAGAACTGCTCGATCTGATCGGAAAGCTTAATTCGAACGGAAAAATCCACGGAATTCTCGTGCAGCTTCCCCTCCCCGATCACATGGATGAATCAAGGATCATCAACGCAATCTCCCCGGAAAAGGATGTGGATGGCTTTCATCCGGTGAGCGTCGGCAGGCTGGTGCTCGGCGAACCGGGCTTTCGCTCATGCACCCCCGCCGGAATCATGGAGCTGATCGACTCCACCGAAATAGATATCAAGGGAAAGCGCGCAGTCATAGTCGGCAGAAGCAATATCGTCGGGAAGCCCCTCGCTTTCATGCTTCTTGAGCGCCATGCCACCGTGACCATCTGCCATTCCAAAACCGCTGACCTGAAAGGCGAAGTCAGAAATGCCGACATACTGATCGCAGCCATAGGCAGAGCCAGATTCATCGGCGGGGATTGGATAAAGCCGGGAGCAATGGTCATAGATGTCGGAATCAACCGCCTTGACGACGGACGCATAGTGGGCGATGTGGATTTTGATTCGGCGAAGGATGTCGCCGGAGCGATAACGCCGGTCCCCAAAGGAGTCGGCCCGATGACGATCACGATGCTGCTCAAAAACACGGTTCTATCCGCACAAAGAAGCTGAATCGCTATTTGTGCAGAAGGAGCCATTTTGGAAGGTGATAACAGATATGACAAAACGCACCCCCCTATATGAAGAACACGTAAAACTCGGCGCTAAGATAGTCGAATTCGCAGGATGGGAGATGCCCGTCTCCTACACAGGCGTCATCGACGAGCACAAAGCGGTGCGCTCATCAGCCGGCATCTTCGATGTATCCCATATGGGACAGATAGAATTTGCAGGCCCGGACGCGGAAAAATACCTTCAGAGCATCACCACCAACGACCTTCACAGAATACATGACGGCAAAGCGCAGTATTCAATTCTCTGCAACGAACGTGGGACGGTGATAGACGACATAATAATCTACAGGTTTTCACCGGAAAGATTCATGCTGGTCGTCAACGCATCCAACGCATCGAAGGACTTTGACTGGTTCATGAAAAACAAAAAGGGAAATGTTGAAGTCAAGGATCTGAGCGAAAAATTTGCTCTGATCGCCTTTCAAGGGCCAAAATCCATAGAAATTTTAAAGACCCTGACAGATATAAATCTCGATTCCGTGGGAACGTACGCATTTGCAGAAGGTTCTGTAGCGGGATGCAAGAACTGCATCGTAGCAAAAACAGGATACACCGGCGAAGAAGGGGTTGAAATATTCTCTTCCCCTGACGATGCACCGAAGATCTGGCGCTCGCTGCTTGAAAATGAGGGGCCGGAAGTCGTCAAAGCGGCCGGGCTCGGCGCCCGCGACACGCTCAGGATGGAAATGAAGTACAGCCTCTATGGGCACGAGATAGACGACACCACCACTCCGATAGAAGCCGGGCTTTCATGGGCGGTAAAGCTCGACACCCCTGAGGATTTCATAGGCAAGAGTGCCCTTCTCGATTTCGTAGGACAGGGAGCGAAAAGAAAATTGGTCGGCTTCAAGCTCCTCGATCGGGGCATACCGAGGCAGGGATACCCTATTCTCATCGACGAAAAGCCTGTTGGAATAGTAACCAGCGGCACGATGAGTCCCTCGCTGGGCTATCCGATAGGGATAGGCTTCGTCCCCTCTGAAAATGCAAAAATAGGCAGCGAAATTTTCGTTGACATCAGAGGTCAGGCAAGGAAAGCAGTTATCGTTAAGACTCCGTTTTACAAAAAATAAACTACCAGCGTCACAAAACAAGGAGCGATCATGAATATACCTGACGATCTCAAGTACACCAAGGAACATGAGTGGGTTAAGCTCGAAGGGAAGACCGCGACGATTGGCATCACCGACTACGCGCAGGAGCAGTTGGGCGATGTGGTCTACGTCGAACTCCCGGAAGAAGGGGAGGAACTGGCCAAGGACGACACCTTCGGTTCCATCGAGTCCGTCAAGGCGGTCTCCGACTGCTATTCTCCTCTCTCCGGAACGATAAACGACGTCAACAGCCTGCTGGCTGACAGCCCCGAGGTCCTCAATGAAGATTGCTACGGTGAGGGATGGTTGATCAAGATCAAGGTCGCCGACCCTTCAGATCTGGACGATATGATGGATCACGAGGAATACAAGGCCTTCGTAGCAGAGGAATCCGCATAAGATGAGAAACCTTCCGCATACGGATAAAGAAATAAATGACATGCTCGCAACCGTCGGGCTCCGCGATATCGAAGAGCTCTTCAGGGGTATCCCCGAAACGATGAGATGCAGGGAAAAGCTCAGGCTGGGTGACGGGATGTCCGAACAGGAACTGGTTGCGCATCTGCGCGAACTCGCATCAAAAAACGACCCCCTCTCCGGAGGGGTTTCGTTTATCGGCGCCGGCGCTTACAGGCACTACGTCCCAACCGCTGTCTCCGAACTCGCATCTCGCTCCGAATTCGTAACGCCATACACCCCTTACCAGCCTGAAATCAGCCAGGGAACCCTCCAGGTGCTCTACGAATATCAAACTATGATAGCCAGGCTCTTCGCAATGGATGTCTCCAACGCCTCCCACTACAGCGGAGCTACGGCGTGCGCCGATGCCTGCCTGATGGCCAAGCGCGTTGGCAAGCGCAGGACCAAAATCATAGTTCCGGATTCTCTGCATCCGGAATACAGAAGGGTTTTAAAGACGGTGCTGACAAGCGAAACCGATGTCACTGAGCTCCCATCGAGTTCGTCGGGGCTGATAGACAGAAAGTCGCTATCATACGCTCTCGACGATTCTACAGCGGCGGTCCTCGCGCAGTATCCAAACTTTTTTGGCATAGTGGAAGATCTCAAGGATATCTCAGACTCCGCGCATGCAGCAGGGGCCCTCTTCATAACGGTAACTCCGGAACCGCTCGCCCTCTCGATATTGAAACCTCCCGGGGAATTCGGCGCAGACATAGCGGTCGGCGAAGGGCTATCCTTCGGTTTGCCGGTCTGTTTCGGCGGACCTTCACTAGGAATTTTCACATGCAGCGAAAAACTCGTCCGCCAGATGCCAGGAAGGATCTGCGGCAAAGCCTTCGACAGCGAGGGGCGCCAGAGCTATACGCTCACCCTCTCCACGCGCGAACAACACATAAGGCGCGAAAAGGCCACCTCGAACATATGCTCCAATCAGGCTCTCTGCGCGACGACCGCAGCAATATATCTCTCGCTGCTCGGGCGCGAGGGGTTGAGGGAGCTCGCGCACATAAATCTCTCCCTTGCGGAGTACGCGAAGGAAAAACTTTCGTCGACGGGAAAGGTAAGACTCCCCTTCCAGTCGACGACCTTCAATGAATTCGTCATCGAAGTAAACGGTTCGGCAGAAGATGTCATCTCCAGACTCGCTTCGCAGAAAATATTTGCAGGAGTGAATCTCAGCCGATGGTACGAAGGAATGGAAAATAGAATTTTGGTGTGCTGCACTGAGATGACTAACACATCTGAAATCGACAGATTCGCCGAGGCGCTGAAAAACATATGAGCGAAAAATCAAATTTCAAAAATGGTCACGGTTCATCCGGCCTCTCCCTGGAGGAGCCGACGCTCTTCGAACAGAGCATAAAAGGAAGGCGCGGCATATCGTTGGAAAAAACGGGGCTCAAAAAAACCGACCTCGGAAAGAGCCTCGGAGCGCTTTTAAGGGAATCCCCCGCCGAGCTGCCGGAGCTTGCTGAGGTCGACATAGTCAGACACTTCACGCGCCTTTCCATCCAAAACTACAGCAAGGACCTCGGCTTCTATCCGCTCGGATCCTGCACGATGAAGCACAATCCGCGCGTGGCCAACGCCGCTGCGGCGATCGAGGCATTTCAAAACACGCATCCCTATCAGCGCGATGAGAATGTGCAGGGAAACCTGAAGCTCTGCCATGAGCTGGAAACGATGCTCGCTGAAATAAGCGGAATGGATTCGGTCACGCTTTGGCCCGCGGCGGGAAGCCACGGCGAACTCACCGGCATGCTGCTGATTCGCGCATATCACACCTCAAATGGAAATCCGCGCAGCAAGGTACTCATCCCTGATTCCGCCCATGGCACGAACCCGGCGTCGGCAGCTATATGTCACTATGAAGTCGTCACCGTAAAGTCCGGAGCGGACGGACTACTTGACCCAGATGCTGTAAGGGCTGCGATGGACGATGAAGTAGCCGCAATAATGATAACGAATCCGAACACGCTCGGCATCTTCGAGGAAAACTTCAAGGAGGTCGCCGACATCGTCCACGAAAAAGGAGGGCTCGTCTATCTGGATGGAGCCAATTTGAACGCGCTCATGGGATATGTAAAGCCCGGCGAGATCGGCGCCGACGTGATGCACTTCAACCTGCACAAGACCTTCGGCACTCCGCACGGCGGAGGCGGCCCAGGCGCAGGACCTGTCGGAGTCGTGAAAAAGCTGGCGGAGTATCTTCCCCTTCCGCGCATCAAATTCGACGGGAAATCCTATAGCCTCATGCGCGATGGAAAAAATTCGATCGGGATGATAAATTCCTTCTTCGGAAATTTCGGCGTCTTCATCCGCGCCTACGCATATATAAAAGAGCTTGGCTCCGACGGGCTCAAGCGCTCCACGGAAATGGCGGTTCTGAACGCCAACTATGTGAAGTCGCGCCTCAAAGGACACTTCAATCTCCCATACGACAAACCGGTACTGCATGAATGCGTATTCGACGACAGGGTCCAGAATGAAATGGGGATAAAGACGATGGATATCGCCAAGCGCCTCATGGACTATGGCTTCCATCCCCCTACCATCTATTTCCCGCTGATCGTCCATGGCGCGATCATGATAGAACCTACCGAAAGCGAGCCTAAGTCAATCATCGACGACTTTTGCGATGCGATGATATCCATAGCCAAGGAGTGCAGGGAAAACCCGGATGTCGTGAAAAACGCTCCGGTCCGCCCCTTCCGCCGTCGCATCGATGAGGTCCGCGCCGCACGCGAAATCTGCCTCAGGGACTGACGTTTTGGGGGAGATAAATGGTACACATCCACGGATAATCAGGAAAATATTTCGCTGAATTTGATATCTTGGCCGATCAAAATAGCAGCCAGCAGCGGATACCCTTCCGTTCTCTGCATGAACTCCTCATAGTAGCTGGCATATTGCTCGTCGCTCTCATCTTCCCCAGGAGCCTTGATCCCAAGCATGACCAGATCCGCCCCCTGCGAAGATTCCTTGATTGTAGTGGCAAGCGGAGAATCGCCATACGGATGCACGATCGTTTCTAGATCTGCAATCAGCCTAGCGCTTTTAGTAAATCCAGCCGTCTCCATTTCAAAGGATTCCTTCTCCCTGTCGTCCCTGACGACGGTCTTAAGGCTAAGGCGCGAGCCTCTCCATTCCGGGCTCGTCTGAAGGAGATAGCTGAGAACCAACATCAAATTCGCATTATTGCGACGCCCTCCCCACCAGCATATGATTTTTCTGAGTTTCCTGTGCGGCAGCTCTTGGTCGCGATTTTCCCTTACAATAACTAGGTTGCGTTTAGCGGCATAGACCATCTTTATTATCTTAGCAAACTCAATCGAACGCCCCGGCTCGTCGCTGGCGCCTATAAATACAGTATTTGGAGTCAGAGGCCCTATCCCGTAAGCGGAGATCAAAGTCTTCACACCTGAAAGGCGATCAGTCGCCTTGATCACCTCGACAAGAGAAGGAATCTTTTTTTCCTTTAGATAAGTCATCACGACCTTCTCCATGGCTATCACCTTCTCTTCCCTGATGGAATCGTCGTCGTGTATTGAAGCCGTCGTCATGAACCCCTTGCCGTGCGATATCGCGTCTGCAAGTTCGATAAGATACATCCTCTTTGTCGGCGAACCACTTAAGACCAGTATGTTCGGCCTCCAGGTCTTTGCATGCTCCTCTGATTCGATGAGTTTGAAGATAGAATATCTTGAGAGTGCGAGATAAACGCTCCTTCTAATATCTATCCATCCACTCGCAAATTTTCTCTTAGCGACAAAATAATATATTCCCGCCACGACTATGGCAGATATGAATGTGGCTCCAGCGCTGATCATGAACATCACAACCATACATAGCGCCGACCCAAGCAGCGCTATGGGCCATGGCGTCCTGAATGCCGGTCTCCATGATGGATTGCCTATCATACCTTCAAGGGCAGCGACCAAATTCAAGGCTGCGTAAGTAACCAGAAAAAACATGGTAAGGACTGGAGCTATTGCATCCAAATCGCCCATGAGTATAGCGGCAAGCGCGATAAAGAAGGCAAAGGCCGTGGCAACTCTGGGGGTATCTCTTTTCGAATGCCCCTTTCCCAAAAAGGATGGCATCGTCTTGTCCCTCGCCAGAGCCTGCAGCGTGCGAGGCGCCCCCAAAAGGCTCCCCAGGGAGCTGGACAAACTTGCTCCCCAGACTCCAGCTATGATGAGCCATCTCCATCTGGCAACTTTTTCTACAATATACAGATCGCTACGCAAAAGGTCTTCAGATACAAAGACCCTAAGCAATATTGGAATAGCAAGGTACACCACATATCCAAGCAGCACTGCAGAAATCGTACCTATTGGGATGGAACGCCCGGGCTCCTTTAGATCACCAGACATCGAAAGACCAGCCTCAGCGCCTGTTACCGCCGGGAAAAAGACGGCAAAAACTACCCAAAAATTCTCCACTTCGGGGATAGCATTTACTGAAGCAATGTCATGATTCCCAAAAATCCCGAGAAAAAATGAAAATAGGGACGCTATTATAACGACGAGGATGAACATTGAGGCCTTGAGGGCGATATCGGCTGAAAGATATGCAAGCAAGGTCATCAATATAAGACTTACAACAGCAACTATTGTTACCGGGATTCCAGGAGCTATCATCCTCATGGATTCGGCAAATCCTGAAATGTAGAATGCAATTCCTATCGCCCTGGCAAAAAAGAGGGGGATCCCTATTGCAGCTCCTGCCTCCACTCCAAGCGAACGCGAAATCATGAAATACGCCCCGCCGGCACCAACCCGCATGTTAGTAGCAATAGAGGAGATCGAAAATGCGGTAATGAGAGTTATAGCGCTTGAAACCGAAACTATAAAGATCGTTCCGAATATACCAACATTTCCGACCACCCACCCCATCCTCAGATACATTATCACGCCAAAGATGGTGAGCACACTGGGGAGAAAGACCCCCTTGAAGGTGCCAAACTGGTTTTTGCCCTTTTTGATTTCAGATTCTCTGTTTGACATGAGGGAAGATTACAATATCGCACAAAAACCAGCAACCAATTACGAAGGTTGGTTATAGAAGCTAGAATCTAGAAGTGAGAAGCGAGATTTCTACAGGCGAGATTTTTCTAGCTTCTAGCCTCTCGCTTCTAGCTTCTGTTTTTCCCAGTCACGGTTGTTGCGGGATCCCCGATTAAAGCACTCGGGGATGACAACCTTCTCGTCACTCGGGGATGACGACCACACTATCATTCCCGCGGTCTTAAGCCGCCGCCTTTGGCGGGGCAGGCGGGAATCCCGTTCTGACCGTTCACCAGTTACGAGTCACTAGTCACGCCTGTTACGGGAGGGGTCGAATCCTGATCGCTGATCTTTGATCAGCATTTTGTAAGATTAGCTTATATTCGAAAACATCCTTATTAAGATTAAGATCAGGATCAAGATTAAGATGAAGATTAAGATGCGGAAAGGATTTTTTCTCAACCTCAGCCGGAACCTATTTTTTCGGTCAATGGTCTAATGATCCATTGTCAATCGTCATCGATCACGGTTGTGAACAGTCAAAGATAAACTGTGAATGTCCAGCTCATGCGCAGGATGCCGTCGTCATCAACGAACTTCGAGGGCGGGGTTGAAAATGGCGACGAGGCCCTGACGGTTCGAAGCGCCTCCTCGTCATAGCCCGCTATACCGGAACTTCTGAATACGAAGAGTTCAGAGAGTTCTCCGTTTTTGTCCACGCTGACGCCCAGCACAACCTCCACCGAGCCGACCGAAACATGATTCGATGAAAAATAGTTGCTCAGAGAGGGGGCAGGATTGAAGGTCATTCTAAATGCGCGTTTCATCCTGACGAAATAATCCACATCCGGATACCTGAGAACATTGAGATAAGTCCTCGCTCCACGCTTGAAGTCCGGAAAAAAATCTCCTGAAGGGGAAGCAGAATCGCCGCTCCTCTTACCCGAGCCATCCTTCCCCTCCTGAAAATCCTTTCTATTGACCGCAAATATATCTTTTTTGGGAGCCTTCTCGGATCTCAGTGGGCCAGCCTCCTGCGCCTGCGGCCTTTTCTGCGCCCTCCCATCTCCGCCTTTTTTAGCGACTGCACCGGTGGCCACGCTTTCCTCTTTGACGGAGCTGTCGTACATCCCCAAAAATTTCGGCTTGTCGGGTTTTTTATCTAGATCGGGTTTGTCGATGTCAGCGATCCTCAGATCCCTCGCATCAATGCTCTTGAGGTCTATCGGAATAACTTCGACCACATCCTCCTCGAACTTCGGAACTCTGGCAAAATATTGTGCTGAAAAAATAAGAAGCAGGTGAAGTATCAACGATACCAGAATAAACGGCCATATCTCCTGTTTTTCCCGAATTTCCTTCAGAGTTCCTCCTAAAGCGCTCTGTATTTCAGCGGTCGGCCGAGTATGTGATCTGAATATCTGCTCAGTACTGCAAAGGCCGCCTCGGCTGCGCAGCGTTCTATCCGGTGTTCCCCGAGGGCGGTGATTCGCAGTGCGTCAGCAGCGACACCGGTAAGAGGGAGGCGCGCCCCTACGCTCGAAGAGCATGAGGAACAGACGAAACCGCCATGATCGAGATCGAATGACCAGCCCCTGTTGGAGGCAAACCCTTCATCGCACATAAGGCATTTTGACAGCTCCGGCGTGAAACCGCAGCGCATCAGCCACTTGAATTCGAAGATCAGCGAGGTGCCCGGGGTGGGATCGTTCTCGCCAAGCCATAGCAAATATCTGTCGAGCAGTTTGAATTTCGATTCGGAGACCTGGTGAGGCTGTAAAAAGGCCGACGCGAGTTCGACCGCCCTCCCCATCGCATTGATCCTCTCTATCGACCTGAGCATTCCGTCGATGGGACGAAGCGGGTCGGCACGATCTATGCGCACGAGCTCAGAGGATGGTCTCTCCACGAACTGGACATCCACGAACATCCCCGGCTCGAGCGATCCGGCAAAACGCTTTCTGGAGGCGCGCGCCGATTTCGCAAGGCCGCTCATCTTTCCGAATTCCCTGGAGAAGAAGGTGACGATCAGGTCGGAATCGCCGTACGGTATCCTCTTGAGAATTATAGCTGTAGAGTTTTTCTGCATCGCACCGCCGTCGGTCATCATTTTTCCGGGGAGACAAAAGATATCCGTCCCCAGATGAAACTCTATTTCAGGTATTTCCCGGCTATCAGCGCAAGGCGACGGCGGGCCTCCGGGGAGATTCCATCCGGTGAGGTCATTATCGAATTGGCAAGTGCGCTGCCGCACCCGCAGTCCCCGCTAAAATCGCCGGATTTGAAGAGCTCGCGGACGGTCTTTTGTGCCATCGCCACATTTTTCTGCAGCGTAGCCAGAACCATCGAGGTATCGACCGCCCCCTCCTCCTCGTGCCAGCAGTCATAATCGGTGACGAGGGCAATAGTCGCATAGCAGATCTCGGCCTCACGGGCGAGCTTCGCTTCTTGGTAATTGGTCATGCCGATGACATCCACTCCCCAGCCGCGATAAACATTGGATTCCGCCCTGGAGGAGAACATCGGCCCTTCGATGCAGACATAAGTTCCGCCCTCGTGAACGGTAGCTCCCGCGACCTTGCACGCCTTTACCGCCTCGTGCTTCAAAACGGGACAGACAGGATCTGCGAAGGCGACGTGCGCCACGATCCCGTCCTCGAAGAAGGTATCCTTGCGCATCTTCGTCCGATCGATGAACTGATCCACGACGACGAACTCCCCAGGATGAAGTTTCTCCTTCATGGAACCGACCGCCGAGACCGATAAGATCCTGTCAACACCGAGTTCCTTCATAGCGTGGATATTCGCACGGTAATTTATCTGATGAGGTGGAACTCTGTGCCCCCTGCCATGCCTTGGAAGAAATACGAAGCGGCGCCCCTCCAGCTCGCTCAGGATGAAGGCGTCGGAAGGTTCGCCGAATGGAGTCGGCACCCTTTTCTCTTCGATAGTCTTCACACCTTCCATCTGATACAAACCGCTCCCTCCGATTATTCCGATCAACGATTCAGACATTTTTCTTTCCTCCCTTAGAAAACCTATCCGCAGCCAGCTGGCCGCAGGCAGCCATGATATCGCGCCCGCGACTCGCGCGAATGTTGGTCTGTATGCCGCAGTTATAGAGATACTCGCTCCACCACTCCACGGTACTCGAATCCGGTGAACGGAATTGTGACCCTTCGAATGGATTAAAGGGTATCAAATTTATCTTCGCATCGACCCCCTTGAGGAGTGACACCAGCCTCTTCGCATCGGACTCGGAATCGTTGACTCCGCCGAGCATCACGTACTCAAAAGTTATCCTGTGCCTCGAACGCTTCGTGTAACCATGGCAGAAATCCATAATTTTTGCTATCGGATATTTTTTATTGATCGGCATCAGCCTGTTTCGCACATCGTCCGAAGATGCGTTGAGGGATATCGCGATCTTCACGTCGAACTCCCTGGAGAAGCGGTCGAGTTCGGGGATGAGCCCGCAGGTGGAAAGCGTTATCCTGCGGCGCGACATCGCCAGCCCGCTATCATCGCAGAAGATCCGTATCGCCCCGGCAACCCCATCATAATTCTCCAGCGGCTCTCCCATCCCCATAAGCACTACGTTGGTGACAGGATTTTCACTCCCCCTCATCGCGATGAGGAGCTGTGAAACTATTTCACCCTGGGTGAGATTGCGCGTAAAACCCATCGAACCGGTGCGGCAGAAGGCACACCCCATAAGACAGCCGACCTGAGTCGATATGCATACGGTGGTGCGCCCGTCGCCGGCAGGAATCAATACGCACTCAACGATCGCGCCATCGCTTTTTGCTCTACACAGAAGCTTCCTGGTGCCGTCGGAGGATCCATGCACCGCGTCAACTTCTATAGGGTCAACCTCACAGATCGCATTCAGCCTGGATCTTCCATCCCTTGAGATGTTTGTCATGGCATCCACCGAATCAGTATGTTTCTGGTATATCCATTGCGCTATCTGCGCAGCAGCAAAAGGTTTGAGACCAGCCTCCTCGGCAAGCCCCTTCAAGGAATCAAGTGAGAGATCGGTCAAAAATCGTTTCATCATAATGGCTCCCAGCCGCTTGCCTTTAATCCCGTTTTGCCCTAAAAGGTCAACCCAATTCCAAGTACTGGAGGTTGATGATGAAACTCGTCGAATGCGTACCGAATTTCAGCGAAGGGCGCGATGCGGCCGTGATAGAGGCCATATCCGATGCCATAAAGAGTATTTCTGGAGTCGCACTGCTCGATGTCGATCCCGGGAAGGCGACAAATCGCACGGTTTATACCTTTGCCGGCGCTCCGGATGATGTCGTAGAGGCCGCATTTCAGGCGATTAAAAAGGGCACCTCCTTAATCGACATGCGCAAACATAAGGGGGAACACGCAAGGCAAGGGGCCTGCGACGTCTGCCCCTTCGTTCCGATATCAGATGTGACGATGGCCGAATGCGTAGCACTTTCAAACCGCCTCGCCAAGCGAGTCGGCGATGAGCTTGGGATCCCCGTTTATCTGTATGCCGAAGCGGCTAAGGTTCCAGAGCGTAAAAGGCTTCCCGACATCCGGAGCGGCGAATACGAGGCTCTGGAGGAAAAACTTAAAAAACCGGAGTGGAAACCGGACTTCGGACCGGCAAAATTCAACCCTTCCGCTGGCGCAACCGTAATTGGAGCACGTAATTTTCTGATCGCATACAACATCAACCTGAATACGAAGAACGTGAAACTAGCCAAGGATATAGCCTTTGAAATTCGCGAGAGCGGCAAGCTAAAACGCGATGAAAATGGAAATAAGATCCTTGGCCCCGATGGAGTCGCGTTGCGTGAGCCGGGGATATTTAAAAATCTTCAAGGGACAGGATGGATCATCCCTGAATACGGGCGCGCCCAGATTACGCTGAACATACTCGACACCGAGACTACCCCGGTTCATCTCGTTTACGACAAATGCTGCGAACTGGCTGAAAAACTGGGCTGCCGCGTCACAGGGAGCGAAGTCGTCGGGATGATACCTCGCAAGGTCCTTCGCGACGCCGGAATTTATTTTCTCAAAAAACAAGGATCGACTACCGGCATCTTTGACGACGGGATAATTCACAACGGGATAATCTCGCTGGGCCTTTCCGATATCGCCCCATTTGACTCGAAACAGAAGATAATCGAGGAGAGATTTGTGAATGAGAAACCACTCCTTTCGATGACATTGGAAGCATTCGCAAAAGAACTCTCTTCAAATTCTCCGGCTCCCGGCGGCGGATCGATAGCGGCGCTGGCCGGCGCGATGTCAGCAGGACTCACCTCGATGGTCGCCGCACTCTCCTTCGAAAAGAAAGGGCTCGAGGCGCTAAAACCCGAGATGGAAGAGATCGGATGCGAGGCACAGAAGATAATGAACTCCCAGCTCTCATCGATCGATGACGACACGAGCGCCTTCAACGCGATAATGGATGCGATGAGGATGCCGAAGGAATCCGACGAACAGAAATCGCTTCGAAAGGCTGCGATAACCGAGGCCACCAAGCGCGCGACGTTGGAGCCTTTCAGAGTCCTGGAGCGTTCGGTTCCATCGCTCGAGCTGGCCGCCCGCGTCGCAAAAAAAGGAAACCAGAGTTCCCTATCCGATGCCGGCGTCGCCGCGCTTATGGCGCACTCGGCCGCAATAGGAGCTTATTACAACGTGCTGATAAACCTCTCTGGAATCGACGACAAGAAATGGTGCGATGATGTAAAATCGCGCGCGACCGACCTCCTCAAAAAAGCCGACGATCTCGCCTCGAAGATTCGGGAAGGGATGATGGATAAGCTTTGATCAGGAAACACGCACCGCATGTGCCTCCAAAACAATCCAAAAAACTCTCAAGGAATGTCCTGTAGCTCGTTTGAATGGATGCTGTCTGCGCGGCAAAGCAGATCGCCCCGAGCCATCAGGTTCGGGGCGAGATGCGAAAAGGCTGGTGGAGCTGAGGGGAGTCGAACCCCTGACCTCCTGAATGCCATTCAGGCGCTCTCCCAACTGAGCTACAACCCCACAAAGAGTCTTTTGTCAAATATCCGGCTTATCCAAATAACACCAAAGCGCGCGGCAATATGTGTCCCAGACGCCACTCCTTGTCAATACTTTTTAAAAAATCAACTATTTACGATGGAAAAACTCCCGTCCGCCGATATACACATGCGAAACGAGATTGGCGCCATACCTGTAAAGTGGGTAATATTCGTCCGGCGCATCCAGAACGATAAAATCCCCGCGAGCCCCCTTCTCTATCACCCCGCGATCGGAAAGCCCGAGTGCACGCGCGGCATTTTTGGTGATAGCCAAAAGGGCCTCGTCGCAAGTCATCTTCATCTGCGTTATAGCGATGGAGGCGGTGAGAAAAAGATCGAGGGATGGGTTGGTGCCCGGATTGTAGTCGGTGGCTATCGCCACCACCAGTCCGCGATCTATCATGCGACGCGCATCAGGATATGATCCACCCCCCGAGAAAAAACTCGCTCCGGGAAGAAGAACTCCAACGACTCCTGACTTGACCATCGCATCCACCCCGGAATCGGAGGTCTTATCGAGATGATCGGCGGAAAGGGCGCCGAACTCGGCCGCTATTTCCCCGCCGCGCGCCGAGCTGAACTGGTCCACATGCAGATGAATCGCTAACCCGAAGCGTTTTGCGCTTGCGCATATTCTTCGCGCCTCATCCTCGTTGAAAGCGATCTCTTCGATAAATACATCACAGGAGGTCATCCACTTGCGCGCGGCCATCTCGGGCATCATCTCATCGAGGAGCATATCTATATATTTGGATCTGTTGTGTGCAAACTCAGGCGGAACTATGTGGGCACCGAGAAATGTCCCCATGACATCCATTGGATGTTTTTCATGGAGCAACCCTATCGCGTCGGCTATCTTAATCTCGTTTTCGAAATCCAAGCCGTAACCGGTCTTGATCTCCATCGTAGTGGTCCCATGCTGCAGCGCCTCGTCAGCGCGACGCGCAGACTCGCTGTAGAGGTCCTCTATCGAAGTTTCCCTAGTGGAGGTCACAGTAGAAACGATTCCGCCCCCCGATCTAGCTATCTGCTGATAGCTCATCCCCTTGGAGCGCATATTGAACTCGAGCTGCCTACTTCCCGAGTGGACGAGATGAGTATGGCAATCCACGAGCCCAGGCATTACGACGCGACCGCGGAGATCCAGTATCTGAGCGGATGAGCCAACTTTCACCTCCTCAGAATTTTTCCCGAGCCATGAAATCTTTCCATCTTTTATCAAAAGCGCCGCATCGCAAATTACCCCGAGAACTCCTTCGCGATCTTTAGCCTCTTGCATCGTAACCAAGCGCCCTACGTTTTTCAGAAGAAGTTCGTGGGACATAATAGCCTCGCAATTATTATGGAGTATGGACAATAGACCATAGATTTGAAAGGTTAATATTAAGGTTGAGGCTAAGGTTAAGAAAAACAATCTTCGCTAAACCTCAGCCTTAAACAGTGATTCCAGGAATCTTGATCCCAAATTTTTTAGCATTTTGGATCGCCTCCTCGTATCCAGCATCAGCGTGGCGCAAAATTCCCATCGCAGGATCGGTATCGAGAACCCTCTCAAGTCGCAGCGCCGCAGCATCCGTTCCATCGGCGACTATCACCTGCCCGGCATGCAGGGAATACCCCATGCCAACGCCGCCGCCATGATGAAAGCTCACCCACGATGCACCGCCAGCTGCGTTGATAAGCGCGTTGAGTATGGGCCAGTCTGCGACCGAGTCGGAGCCATCCCTCATAGCCTCGGTCTCGCGATTTGGGCTCGCCACCGATCCACAGTCCAGATGA
This sequence comes from Myxococcales bacterium, assembly GCA_012513515.1. Taxonomy (NCBI): domain Bacteria; kingdom Pseudomonadati; phylum Myxococcota; class Myxococcia; order Myxococcales; species Myxococcales bacterium. The sequence continues at coordinate 74,885 of JAAZCA010000029.1, forward strand.
TCGCGACCTATCACTATAGGCGCCTTGACCTTTCCGCTGCGAACCAGCTCGTTGAACTTCAGCCCCGCCCGTTTCCGCTCGCCGTAGCCGAGCCAACATATCCTCGCCGGGAGTCCCTGCCATGCGATGCGCTCCTGCGCCATCTTTATCCACTTAGCCAGAGATTTATTCTCCGGAAAAAGCTTCAGTATCGCGCGATCGGTTTCATGGATATCAGCCGGATCCCCTGAAAGAGCTACCCAGCGAAAAGGCCCCTTCCCCTCGCAGAAAAGCGGGCGGATATAGGCGGGCACAAAACCGGGAAAATCAAATGCGTTTTCCACCCCAGCGTGCTCCTTTGCCTGCGCACGTATATTATTGCCATAATCGAAGGTGGGAATTCCCATGCGATGAAAGTCGAGCATCGCTCGCACATGCTCCCCTATACTCCTGTATGACTCGGCTATATAACGATCCGGATCAGCTACACGAAGTGCCATGGCATCATCATAAGGGATGGTATTTGGGATATAGCCATTCAGCGGATCATGCGCCGAGGTCTGGTCGGTGACAAAATCGGGCCGCAGCCCCCGCCTGACGAGCTCAGGAAATATGTCAGCCGCGTTCCCCAAAAGGCCTATCGAAATAACTTCCTTATTTTTCAAACCCTTTTCAAGTCTCCTTAAAGCTTCATCTAAATCATCAGAGATTTCGTCTAAATACTTAGTTTGTAATCTTTTTTCTATTCTAGAACGATCCGCCTCGACCCCGAGAAAAGAGGCCCCGGCCATCGTCGCTGCAAGGGGCTGCGCCCCTCCCATTCCCCCGAGGCCGGCCGAAAGGATCCATCGCCCTGACATATTTCCGTCATAGTGCTTCTTGCACGCTGCCTGAAAGGTCTCATAGGTCCCCTGTAAAATTCCCTGCGTCCCGATATATATCCAGGAGCCGGCGGTCATCTGGCCGTACATAATGAGCCCCTTCTTTTCGAGCTGCCGAAAGTGGTCCCAGTTGGCCCAGTTTCCTACGAGGTTTGAATTAGCAATTATCACGCGTGGTGCATCCTCGTGGCTCTTTAGGATCCCAACCGGCTTCCCAGACTGGACTAGAAGGGTCTCATCATTTTCCAGGGTCTCCAGCGAACGTACGATATTTTTGTAGGCATTCCAGTCGCGGGCCGCCTTGCCGCACCCGCCGTACACCACGAGCTCTTCGGGGCGCTCGGCCACTTCAGGGTCGAGATTGTTCATGAGCATGCGCATCGCAGCTTCCTGAACCCATCCCCTGCAGCTTATCTTACCTCCCCTGGGTGCCCTTATCCTCTGGAACATTTTTTCCTCCATTCCGTAAAAACAGGGTGTCGATGGTGGCATGTAGCTTTTCAGAATTCCAGTCTGCCGCTCCGACGAAGCGCTCGAAGATGATGCCCTCCGAATTTATTATGACGGTCTCCGGCACGCCCACGTTCCTGTAAAGATCGGAGGCAGTCCCTTTCGAATCCAGTAAAACCGGAAAGGCAAACCCCATGTTCTCCATGACCGCTTCAACGGCCTGTTTTTCCTCATCGATAGAGATCGCAAAAATTTTCAGACCTTTGTTCGAATAGACATCGTAAAAACGATTGAAGGATATAAGCTCACTCATGCACTGCCCGCACCACGTCGCCCAGAAATGTATGATTGCGGGAGAGGGATCCTCCCCTGGGAATGCGACCTCCCTCCCCGAGAGATCTTTCAATACAAAAGCTGGCGCAGACTCGCCGACTTTCGGGCGCGTATAAAAATGAAACGCCGACCACGCTATATAGGCGAGGCCGGCGATCACAGCTATTATCCAGAAACGTTTCATCTCTATTTGTTTTTGGCCTTCTTCTCCTTGGCAGGCTTCGCGCTCTTTTTCGCCGGTTTTTCCTTCTTCTCAGCCTTCGCCTTTTTCTCAGCCTTCCCCTTCTTCTCGGCCTTCCCCTTCTTCTCGGCTTTCACCCTCTTCTCTACAGCCTTTGCGGCCTTTGCATCGGCGGCTTTTACCGGCTTTTTAGAGGGCTTCTCTTTTGCATTGGACTTCTTCGAACCCTTAGCCTCATCTGAGAGAGATGCTGACTTGGGAAGATATTCGATGATTGCCATCGGAGCATTATCGCCATGGCGGAAGCCCAGCTTCATAATCCTCGTATAACCGCCGCTGCGCCCTTCAAAGCGCTTGCAGAGTTCTCCGAAGAGCTGCGCAACCGCTTCCCTGTTGCGAATCATGGAAACCGCACGCCTCCTAGCATCGAGCGTCTGTCTCTTGCCAAGTGTTATGAGCCTATCGGCTATTCTACGAAGCTCCTTGGCTCTTGGCAGCGTAGTCTCTATCCTTTCGTGCATGATCAGTGAGGACGCCAAATTTGCAAGCACCACGCGCCTGTGCGGCGTACTCATCCCGAGTTTTCTCTTATCTACACGGTGTCTCATCTCTCACTCCTCGCTATTCGATGTCCTTTGGACGAAATTTTTCGGCATCTTCGACATCAAAGCCATCTATCTGCATCCCGAGCGAAAGCCCCATGCTGCTCAGGATATCTTTGATCTCGTTTAGGGATTTACGTCCGAAGTTCTTTGTCTTTAACATCTCCTGTTCGCTCTTCTGACAGAGCTCACCTATGAATTTTATATTGGCGTTCTGCAGACAGTTGGCCGAACGTACAGAAAGTTCCAGCTCATCCACTCTTCTATAGAGATTCTCGTTGAGCTTCGGGCCATGCTCCTTTGCCGTATCTTCTTCCGGCTCCTGCAGTTCGCTGAAGTTGATAAAAATCTGCAACTGTTCTTTGAGTATCTTCGCAGCGAAAGCTAAGGCATCATCCGGCGTCACGGAGCCGTTAGTCCAGACCTCAAGAGTAAGTTTATCGTAATCCGTTCTCTGGCCCACGCGAGCATTGGTCACGTTGTAATTGCAGCGAACTATCGGCGAATGTATCGAATCGACAGGTATCGTGCCTATGGAAGCTTCCGGATCTTTGTTGAACTCGGCCGGAACGTACCCCTTCCCCATCCTGACGTTGAGCTCCGCCTTGAACTGCACGTCGGAGGCGATCGTGGCTATGTGTAAATCCGGGTTCAAAATTTCGATCTTTTCAGAGACTATGAGATCCTTGGCAGTGATCACACCATTGCCATGCGAGTCTATGCGGATCACATCGGTATCACCCTCGTTGAGCTTCAGTTTGAGATCCTTGATGTTGAGTATAACATCAGTCATATCTTCCTTGATCCCGGGGATGCTGGTGAACTCGTGAAGCACGCCGTCTATCTTGACGGAGGTCACTGCCGCACCCTGAAGCGAGGAAAGCAGGATTCTTCTGAGAGAGTTGCCTATCGTAATTCCAAAACCCCTTTCCAAGGGACTGGCAACGAACTTTCCATATGTCGGCGTGATTTTTTCACGGTCAACTTCCAGCGCCTTGGGACCTATCAACCTTCTCCAATTCCTATGCATCTAAAACCTCCTTAGCGCCTCCACTCCCCGTATATAGCGGGGCTCCACGGCGTCAGTTAAAGACGGTTGCTATTTCGAGTACAGTTCGACGATGAGCTGCTCCTGGATCGGAACGTTGAGCTGCTCCCTTGTCGGGTAGGCCATCACCTTGGCTTCGAATTTATCCTTTTCGAGCATGAGCCATTCCGGAACACCACGGCGTTCGACAGCTTCAAGCGACTCGATGATCGAAGGGATCTTCCTGCTCTTTTCGCGGACTGTGATGGTGTCGCCTTGACGAACCAGGTAGGAAGGTATGCTGACCTTTTTCCCGTTTACCGAAAAATGCCCGTGCATGACGAGCTGTCTGGCCTGCTCCCTCGAGTTGGCAAAGCCCATTCTGTAGACCATATTGTCCAAACGTCGTTCAAGTATCAGGAGGAGGTTGTCGCCAGTGACGCCCTTCATCCTGTCAGCAATCTCGAAATATTTGTGGAACTGGCGCTCAAGCACCCCGTACATCAGCTTGGCGCGCTGTTTTTCGCGCAGCTGAAGACCGTAGTCGGAATGTTTCTTACGCCTCGACTGGCCGTGTTGGCCGGGGCTGTAAGGCCTGCGTTCGAAAGCACACCTGTCAGCGTAACAACGATCGCCCTTGAGAAAGAGCTTTATCCCTTCCCTGCGGCACTGACGACATGATGGTTCAGAATTCCTTGCCATGCTTCCTCCAGTATATTCTTATCTTCGGCTTCTCTTAAAAGTTAGACTCTTCTCTTTTTGGGCGGCCTGCATCCATTGTGTGGAATCGGGGTCGTATCTCTCATGCTGACGACGCGCACGCCAGTCTTCTGAAGGATGCGAAGCGCGGATTCGCGGCCAGAGCCGGGGCCTTGCACTATCACGTAGGCGGAGCGCAAACCTTGGTCATAAGCTTTTTTAACAGCATCCTCACAGGCCAGCTGTGCAGCAAAAGGGGTGTTCTTCCTCGAGCCCTTGAATCCGCACACTCCAGCGGACGACCAAGAGACAACGTTGCCGGACATATCCGTGACCGTTATGAGCGTGTTATTAAAGGTTGACCTGATATGCACCAGACCAACAGGAACATTCTTCCTCACCTTCTTCTTGATCTTCTTGGTCGCTACTTTCTTTACCTCAGCCATTCAATCCTCCTAAAAGGTCGTTAGTGCCGTTACTTAGCTACAACCTGTTTCTTGCCGGCGATGGCGATACGCTTTCTACCCTTCACCGTTCGTGCATTTGTATGAGTACGCTGCCCTCTGCAGGGAAGCTTCCTGATGTGCCTCTGACCGCGATATGTGCTCAGATCTTTGAGGCGCTTGATGTTGCTCTGAACTTCGCGCCTCAGATCGCCTTCGACCTTGAACCCGGCGTCGATCACAGACCTGATCTTAGCCAGCTGCTCTTCTGAAAGATCGTCCGCGCGGACGCTCTCATCGATACCGGCTGTTTCGAGTATCTTCTTTGAGGTCGTGAGCCCAACTCCATATACATAGGTCAGAGCTATTACGATCCTCTTCTTCCCTGGAACATCAACACCTGAAATACGTGGCATACGTGAACTCCCTTAAGTAAAGGTTATCCCTGTTTCTGTTTATGTTTTGGATTAGAACAAATCACCCTCACAGTCCCCTTGCGGCGGATGATCTTGCACTTGTTACATATTTTTCTCACTGATGACCGCACCTTCATGATAACCTCCGAAATTTCTTATTTCGCCCTGTAAATTATCCTGCCCCTGGTCAAGTCGTATGGAGAAAGCTCTATGGTCACTTTATCTCCGGGGAGGATTTTTATGAAGTGCATCCTCATCTTTCCGGAAACATGCGCAAGAACCTTGTGTCCATTATCAAGCTCGACCTTGAACATCGCGTTTGGCAATGTCTCGAGCACCTTACCTTCAACCTGTATCGCATCCTGTTTAGCCATAGTCTATATCACACTCAAAATTTCCGGACCGTTTTCCATTATCGCAACAACATGCTCAAAATGCGCAGAAAGCTTTCTATCCTTTGTAACCACCGTCCAGCCATCACGCAGGACCTCGACTTCGTGCGTGCCGACGTTGAGCATGGGTTCCAGCGCAATCACCAACCCCCTCTTCAGCTTCAACCCGGTTCCAGGTTCCCCAAAATTAGGAACCTGGGGATCCTCGTGGAGAGAGCGCCCTATTCCGTGTCCGACGTAATCCCTCACCACTGAAAAACCGTTCTCGGAAGCGACATTCTCGATCACGGAAGATATATCGTGAAGCCTGTTGCCATCCTTTGCCTGTTCGATCCCCCTTAAAAGAGATTTCTCTCCGGCATCGAGGAGTTTTTTAGCTTCAGGAGAAACCTTACCAACCGGAAAGGTCCATGCATGATCGCCAAAAAAACCGTCGAGTATGACGCCGCAGTCGATGCTGACTATATCGCCATCTTCCAGCCTCCGCGCGCCTGGGATGCCGTGCACCACCTGTTCGTTCACTGAAACGCACAGGGCGTGATGATATCCCGGCACCGTAGGAAAGGCGGCCTTTGCACCGCGCTTCTTTATACCTGAGACCGCAATAGCTTCAAGATCCCCAGTGGTGATGCCCGGGGCAATAGCCTCGGAAAGTTCGATCAGCACCTCGGCAACTACCCGATTGGAGCGTCTCAAACTCTCAACCTCATCTCGGGACTTTAGCACGATCATGATCCTGAAACCGCCATCCTTTTATCAATCAAAGAGCAAATATTGTTAAAAATTTCATCTATCGATCCGGTTCCCGGAATCGAAAACAACAATCCGCGTTTCTCGTAATAGCCGAGGAGCGGCGCCGTCTTCTCATTGTAAACCAAAAGCCTGTCGCGAATTGTCTTCTCGTTATCGTCACTGCGCTGATACAACTCGCCGCCGCACTGGTCGCATACGCCATCTTTTGCAGGCTTCTTGAATTCAACATGATAGCCCATTCCGCAACTCTTGCATTGACGCCGACCGGAAATTCTAGCCACGACATCATCATCCGGAAGATCCATATTTATAGCGGCCAGAAGGCTGATTCCTTTTTCTTCAAAGAGCTCGTCGAGCGACTCGGCCTGTCCTATCGTTCTGGGATAGCCATCCAATATACACCCTCTCGAACAATCTTCGGACCCAAGCCTGTCGCGCATTATAGATATCAAAATTTCATCTGAAACCAGTTCGCCTCGATCCAGCTTCTCCTTGGCACGAACTCCTACGGGAGTAGCATCGCGAACCGCCTGCCTCAACATATCACCGGTGGAAAGCTGGGGAATGCCGTATTTCTTTTCCAGCATCTTGCCCTGAGTCCCCTTCCCGCATCCGGGCGGGCCCATCAAAATTATTCTGATAGCCCCGGAAATCGTCATGCTCTCCTGCCCCTGAAACGACCGCCCGCCTTTGCCCCGAGAAAACCCTCGTAATGCCTCGTCAGGAGGTGTGATTCAATCTGCGCCAGCGTATCCATCCCGACGCCAACCACAATCAACATCGAAGTTCCTCCGAAGGTATATGCTAGGGAGGAAGGAATTCCGAAACGGCTTATCAAAAGCTGTGGCAATACGCATATAGCGGCGATGTAAATAGCACCACCCAGCGTAATTTTAGTCAAAACCTTATCTATGTAGTCGGAGGTGTTCTTCCCGGGACGAATTCCTGGAATAAACCCTCCATACTTTTTCATATTCTCTGCGACGTCCATCGGATTGAAAGTCACCGCCGTATAGAAATAGGCAAAGAATATGATCAGCCCGGCATATATGGTAGTGTAAACCCAGCCACGCGAAAGCATCGCTGCGATATACTGCATGGTTCCCTGAGGCATAAACTGAGCAATCGTCGCAGGAAACATTATTATAGATGAGGCGAAAATCGCAGGAATGACGCCTGCTGTATTTACTTTCAGCGGAAGATGCGAGGACTGCCCGCCATACATCTTGTTGCCCACGACCCTCTTTGCGTACTGAACGGGGATTCTCCTCTGCGACCTCTCCACGTATATGATAAGACCGATCACCAGCAATATGAACGCAAGGAGGAGAATGAAGCCGAAAAACCCGGCGTATTGTTCCTTCATCGCCCAAGCATCCCTCAGTCCGACCGGTATCCTCGTGACTATTCCTGCAAAAATAATCAGCGAGATGCCATTCCCTATCCCGCGTTCGGTAATCATCTCTCCAAGCCACATCAAAAAGCACGTGCCAGCTGTAAGGGTGACCATGGTGGTGACGTAGAACTGAAGATGCGATACGCCGGGAAGTACGGCTCCCTGCTGCATAAGACCGAAGCTGATGCCGAAGCCCTGTATGAGGGAGAGGAGAACAGTCCCATACCTCGTATACTGCGTTATTTTTTTTCTTCCTGACTCACCCTCTTTGGAGAGCCTCTCCACCGCAGGAATCGCAACCGTAAGAAGCTGAAGGATAATAGAGGCGCTTATGTAAGGCATGATACCCAGAGCGAATACGGAAAACTGGGCAAGCGCACCGCCGGAGAACAGGTTGAATATTTCAAAGACCGTACCCTGCGAAACGATTTTTCGCACGGCTTCCGCGCTGATACCAGGGGTCGGTACGAAAATACCTATCCTGTATATCGCCAACATCGCTATCGTAAATACTATGCGCTTTCTGAGCTCAGGTATTTTTGCAATATTGGCAATTCCTTCAGACACGTATCACCTCCACCTTTCCGCCGACAGCTTCGATCTTCTGTCTGGCAGATTCGGTTATGGCGGCAACCTTCACAGTGATGGCATTTTTGAGCTCGCCGTTGCCAAGGACTTTCACCCCATCGCAAATCTTGTCAATCAGCCCGTTGGAGAGAAGGTAATTGGCATCTATATCTACGCCGGAAGGAATCGTCGCAAGCTTGGCTATGTTCACCACCGCATATTCCTTGGCAAATATATTGGTAAAACCGCGCTTGGGTAGCCTTCTCTGAAGCGGCATCTGTCCGCCTTCAAAGCCGACCTTGTGATAACCACCCGACCTGGCCTTTTGACCCTTGTGTCCACGGCAAGAGGTGCCGCCGTAACCGGAAGAATCGCCGCGACCACGGCGCTTGTTTTTTCTGGAAGCCCTGCCGCTCGGTAAGCCTATTTTATTGAGTTTCATCTCTTATCTCCTGAAGCCAAAATTGCTCTTAGGCATTTACGTCCGTCTCGAGGATCTTGACCATGTAGCAGACCTCTTTCACCATTCCTCGGGTCTGAGGAGTGTCCACTATGAGACGCTCCTGATAAAGCCTCCTGAAGCCCAACCCGCGAACGGTGTCGCGATGTTTTGGAATCTGGCCGGCCGGACTCTTCACCAATTTAATTTTCATCATTTTTTGCATCGCTATACCTCATCCTGATTTTCTCTTCCGGTGATATCAACTGCGTCAAACCATTGATCGCCGCCTTGACTACGTTGTGCGGATTATTTGTGCCAAGGCACTTGGTTAGGATGTTGTTAATGCCCACTGCTTCAATCACCGCCCTGACCGGTCCGCCGGCTATAACTCCGGTACCTAAAGAGGCCGGTTTCATGATGACCTTGCCAGCCCCGTAGCGACCGAAGACTTCATGCGGGATGGTACCGTTGACTATGGATACCGATATCATCTCGCGCCTGGCCCTTTCGGTTGCCTTCTTTATCGCAGCAGGAACTTCTCTCGCCTTTCCAACGGAAAAACCGACTTTGCCATTTCCGTCTCCGACGACGACCAGAGCAGAAAAGCTGAACCGCTTTCCGCCTTTGACCACCTTCGCGACGCGGCTTATGTGAACGACTTTTTCCAGCAGATCAGATTTTGCGGAAGTATATTTTTCCATATCAGAACTTGAGTCCTTTCTGCCTTGCACCTTCGGCGAGGGCTTTCACCCTTCCATGATAGCGATAACCGCCGCGATCGAACACGACAGCCTCGATCCCTTTCTGCTTCGCCCTTTCGGCAATCATCTCTCCGATGCCCTTGGCCGAAGTACAGTTGCCGGTACCTTTCGGAGCGTTCTTCTGATAGGTGGAAGCGCTGACGAGCGTGGTGCCGCTGTCGTCGTCTATGAGTTGAGCGCTGATATGCTTCGCGCTGCGAAACACGCTCAAACGCGGTTTCTCCGCCGTACCATGAATTTTTTTCCTGATGCGATTGCGTCTGCGATCGCGCCCAACCAATTCCATAGCCATTATCAGCCTCCCGTCGAACCGGCCGCTGCCTTGCCGACTTTATGTTTCACGATTTCATCAGCGTACCTGATCCCCTTGCCCTTGTAAGGCTCTGGGGGTCTCACTCTTCTGACGCTGGCGGCAACTTCGCCAACCAGACGTTTATCTATACCGGTGACCACGACCCTGGTCTGTTTTTCCACCACGACCTGAATCCCGTCGGGGATATGAAAGTCGACCGGATTGGAATGGCCGACGTTTAAAACGAGCGACTTTCCTTTCACCTCGGCTTTGTAGCCAACGCCGACGATATCCAGCTTCTGGGTATAACCTTCCAGGACGCCCAATGCCATATTCTGGATCAGGGCCCTGACAAGCCCCTGCTGTGTCCTGCCGAGCCTCGTCTCCTCGCGCCTGGTGACAACCACTGAATCACCCTCTACGGCCACGTTGATACCAGGATATCTCTTCTGGCTGATGGGAAGTTTCAGCTCCCCCTTAGGCCCTTTTACAGAGATAACGCCGCTGTCGATTTTAGCAGTTACGCCCTTGTTAAGAAGAACAGGTCTTTTTCCTATACGAGACATAAGCACACTCCCATTCGATATCACCAAACAGAGCAGATAACTTCGCCACCAAGCCCCATCCTCTTCGCATCCACATCCTTCATGATACCTTTGGATGTCGATATGATGGAGACGCCCATCCCCTGCCGGCTTGCTCCGATCTCTTTGTTTTTGAGATATACGCGTCTGCCCAACTTGCTCACCCTCTGAAGGCTTGAGAAGGTAGGGCTGCCGTCATCCCTGTATTTGAGATCGATGGCCAAGGCTTTCTCCTTGCCTGTGCCTACGACCTCGACACCGGAGAGGAAGCCTTCGGAAACTATTATCCTGGCAATCGACTCCTTGGCCTTTGAATAAGGAACAACGACCTTCTCGTGGCCGGCATTCGCGGCATTCCGTACTCTCGTCAGTAAATCTGCAATCGAATCGTTAAACATCTGTTCACCTCATTATAGATAGCTAGCTAACTTACCAGCTGGACTTTATGATGCCAGGGAGTTCGCCGTTTAGGGCCCTCTTCCTGAAGCAGATTCTACACATGTCAAACCTGCGCATATAGGCCCTGGGTCTTCCGCATATCGGACAGCGATTATAGGAACGAACGCCGAACCTCTGTTTTCTCCGTGATTTCACCATGATCGAAGTCTTAGCCATAATTTCCCTCTCGTTCCGTTATTAGTTCCTGAAGGGCATGCCCATCAGCGTCAAAAGCTCTTTTGCCTCTTCATCCGTCTTGGCCGTCGTCACAAAAGTTATGTTCATACCGTTGATTTTCTGAACCTTGTCGAAATCGATTTCCGGAAAAATCGTCTGCTCAGTGAGGCCCAGCGTGTAGTTACCACGCCCGTCGAAGGATTTGTTGGAAACGCCCTTAAAATCCCTCACCCTCGGCAATGCGACGTTCACAAGGCGGCTTACGAATTCGTACATATAAGCGCCGCGCAAAGTCACTCGCGCACCGACGGACTGACCCTGACGAAGTTTGAAGTTCGATATCGACTTTTTCGCCTTTGTGATGACAGGGCGCTGACCGGTTATGGACGCAATCTCATTGGCTGCCGTCTGTAAAATTTTCACATCCTGAAGGGCCTCCCTCATGGAGGTGTTGATGACGATCTTCTCAAGGCGAGGAACCTGCATCCTGTTCTTGTAGCCGAACTTTTCAATCAGCTTCGGAACGACCTCTCCCTGATATGTTTTTGCAAGCACGGACTGAAGTTTCGGCTTCTTCTCCCCCTTGCCACCCTTCTTGTCCTCTCTCTTGCCCTCGGCGCCCTTGCCTTGTCCTTCAGGTTTCGCCTTCGCCTTTTTTTCTTTTACCTCAGCCACGTTCGGCCTCCTCGAATATCTTATATCGTTTAATTCTTACTTCGCGCCTATTTCAGCGCCGGACCTTCTGGAGATCCTGACCTTCTCGCCCTTGACTATCTTGACGCCCAGCCTGGTGTGTTTAGCGCTCTTCTCATCATAATACATCACGTTTGACGCGTGTATGGCGGCCTCTTTCTCCACTATTCCGCCCTGCTTGAACTGCTGGTTGGGTTTTTGATGTCTCTTCACAAAATTGGTTTTCTCAACCCAGACGAGATTTTTGCCCTGATCGACTCTCAATATCTTGCCGATCTTTCCCTTCTCTTTGCCAGCCATCACCTTTACGGTATCGCCTTTTTTGATTCTCATAGTAACAAACCCCGTTTAATTTGCCCGCGTCTTATAGGACCTCTGGCGCGAGTGATATTATCTTCATGAATTTCTTGCTTCTGAGCTCTCTGGCCACCGGCCCGAAAATACGAGTACCGAGAGGCTCGCTGGCTTCGCTGATTATCACCGCCGAATTATCGTCGAATGATATGGTTGAGCCGTCGGCGCGCTTCACCGGTTTTTTTGTTCGAACTATGACCGCCTTTTTTACATCGCCCTTTTTAACCTTGGCCTTGGGCATGGCCTCCTTAACGGAGACGACTATGATATCGCCTATCGTCGCATAGCGCCTGCGCGAACCTCCAAGGACCTTTATGCAGCGCAAAAGCTTTGCACCCGAATTATCCGCAACCTGCAGTTCCGTCATGTGTTGAATCATAACAAGCTCCCGCTTTTAATTTCTTATTTACTGGACGCCCTTTTCAAGGATCGTCTCGACGCACCATCTTTTCATCTTCGACAAGGGGCTGCATTCGCGTATCATCACGACATCGCCCTTAGAACACTCATTCTTTTCGTCATGAGCCATGAATTTCTTCTTTCGCCTGATGTACTTTTTGAAGAGCGGCTCCATGAAAACCCTCTCGACCATGACGGTCACGCTCTTGTCCATGGCATCGCTGACGACGACCCCGACCTTTGTTTTGCCTTTTCTCATAACTAGCGAGTCTCCTTCCCGGCGGCCATCTTCTGATTCAGGATGGTATTGACCCTGGCCAGATCCCTGCGGACCTTCTTTATGTTAGCAGTCTGTTTGAGCTGCCCAGAGTTCTTGCGGAAGCGAAGGCGGAAAATTTCCTCCTCCATCTCCCCACGCATCTTGGTGAGCTCATCCACCGATTTTTCTCTAACCTCATTTGGCTTCACGGTATTCCTCCCGAATCACTATCTTCGTTCTAAGCGGAAGCTTATGGGATGCGAGCCTTAAGGACTCTATCGCGAGGTCCTTCGGAACTCCCTGCATCTCGTAGAGCATCCTGCCGCGCTTGACCGCGACCACCCATTCTTCCGGGTTTCCCTTTCCCTTTCCCATCCTGACTTCGGCGGGCTTTTTGCTGATCGGCTTGTCTGGGAAAATTCTCACCCAAAGCTTGCCGCCTCTTTTTGCAGCCCTGCTCATGGCCATACGGGCCGCTTCGATCTGGCGAGCGGTGATCCTGCCATGCGTTAAAGCCTGGAGACCGAAGTCGCCGAAGGAGAGATTGCAGCCCCTGCGGGCAACGCCCCTGATGCGGCCTTTCTGTTGTTTCCTGAATTTAGTCTTGCTTGGTTGAAGCATAACCGAACTCCGATGATTTATTGTTCAATATTAGCCTTGGAAAAACTCTGTCCTTTTTCACCAAGTATCTCGCCCTTGTATACCCAGCTCTTCACGCCGATAATTCCGTAGGTAGTGCGCGCTTCTGCAAAACCGTATTCGATGTCGGCGCGCAGCGTATGCAGCGGAACGCGGCCTTCGCGGTACCATTCGCTTCTGGCAAGCTCTGCACCGCCAAGACGTCCGGAGCAGTGGATCTTGATCCCGAGAGCCCCCAGCTTGAGCGCCGACTGAACGGCCTTCTTCATAGCACGACGGAATGCCACCCTCCTCACAAGCTGCTGCGCCACATTCTCAGCGACTAGCTGCGCATCTATCTCGGCCTTTCTGACTTCCTTGATGTTGACCGTGATGTCATCCTTGATGCTCTTTTGGAGATCGAGGCGTATCGAATCAATGCCAGCTCCCTTCTTGCCTATGACAAGACCAGGGCGGGCGGTGAAGATATTGACCGTCACTTTGCCAGCTGCGCGTTCGATCTCGACCTTGGAAACACCGGTGTGTTCGAGGCGTTTCTTAATCTCGCTGCGGATCAGGGCATCTTCCCTGATCTGCCTCTGGTAAATCCCCTTAGGCGCGTACCACTTGGAAACCCAAGTTTTGGTCACTCCCAGCCTAAAGCCAATCGGATGTGTCTTCTGTCCCATATCAACTCCAAATCGGATTAGAAATTAACGTTCCTGTAAAGTCAGACTCACCTTGCTCGATCTCTTGAGTATCTTGGTAGCCATTCCGCGCGCCCTGGGCATCCAACGTTTCATCGTAGGACCGCCGTCGACGAGCAACTCTTTTATATAGAGGTTATCCAAATCAACTCCGCCCTTCTGATCGGCATTGGCCACAGCCGATTTGATCAGCTTTGCCAAGGGTTTCGCCGCTTCACGACTGGAGAACTTCAAAAAGTCCAAGGCCTTCTGAACATTCTTGCCGCGAACCTGGTCAGCCACGAAGCGCATCTTGCGCGGAGTTATTCGCACCATCTTTATTTTTGCCTTCATGCGGCACCTCCAGTCTCGGCCACCTTGGTTTTCTTATCGCCGGAGTGCCCTCTGAAAACTCTGGTCATTGCGAACTCACCGAGTTTGTGCCCGACCATATTTTCTGTCACAAAGACCGGTATGAATTTGCGACCATTGTGCACCGCGATGGTAAGCCCGACCATGTCCGGAATTATCGTGGAACGGCGGGACCAGGTCTTGATGAGCTGTTTGCTCCTCTCCTGCTGCGCTTTTTCAACCTTGCGCAGAAGGTGATCGTCAATGAATGGACCTTTTTTCAGCGAACGTGTCATACATCACCCTATAGTTAAGAGTTATTTCCTTCGATCTTTTATAATGAAGCGATCGGTACGCGAATTGTTGCGCGTCTTCATGCCCTTTGTGCACCAGCCCCACGGAGAGACCGGGTTTCTTCCGCCCTTGGTTTTGCCTTCGCCTCCGCCGTGCGGATGATCGACCGGGTTCATAGCTGTACCGCGAACATGCGGTCTGAAGCCCATTCGACGGACCCTGCCAGCTTTGCCGATCTGAATCTTCTCGTGATCGATGTTTCCGATCTGGCCGACGGTCGCAAAACAATCCTTATGGATCATCCTGACTTCTCCAGAAGGGAGTTTCACCTGGCAATACATTCCCTCCCTCGCCATCAATTGAGCCACAGCTCCTGCACTTCTTACTATCTTGCCGCCGGCTCCCGGCATGAGCTCTATATTGTGAATTTCGGTACCGAGCGGCATATTGCGAAGCGGCATTGCATTGCCCGGGGAAACTTCAACGGTCTCGCCAGAGATCACGCTCTGACCAACCGTCATCCCGATCGGAGAGAGTATGTAGCGCTTCTCGCCATCGGCATAGGAGAGCAGGGCTATTCTGGCTGAACGGTTAGGATCGTACTCGATCGCGATGACCTTAGCCGGAACGTCGCGTTTATCCCTTCTGAAATCTATGATGCGATATTTTTTCTTCGCACCGCCACCGCGATGGCGCATCGTAATTTTGCCACTGTTGTTGCGGCCGCCGGACTTCTTTATCGATACGACAAGAGACTTCTCCGGAACAGACTTGGTGACTTCGGCAAAATCCGAGACGGTCATGCCCCTGCGACCTGCTGTAATCGGTTTATATATCTTGTTAGCCATAATTAAACCTCGCTCATACCCAACATGGGCGGGTGATCAAACGTTGACGGTTTATCAGACACCTTCCGCAAAGCTTATCTGATTATTCTCGGCCAGCTTCACCACGGCTTTTTTCCAATCAGCGGCCTTGCCAACATTCTTCCCTACCCTCTTGTACTTTCCGGGGACCACCATGGTCTTTATTTCCACAACCTTGACCTTGAAGAGACCCTCGACAGCGTTTCTGATATCGTTTTTGGTTGCTCTTCTCTCTACGGCGAACACATACTGGTTAGCGGACTGCTGCGCCAGCGAGCTCTTTTCCGTAATCAGCGGCTTTTTGATGACGTCTGTTATCTTCACGGTTTAAGCACCTCCTGAACTTTCTCCAACGCCTGCTTCATTATGATTGCGTGATCGTAGCGCAAAAGGTCGTACACATTGATACCCTCTGCCCTGACCAGTTTAAGGTGCTTGATGTTCCTGACCGACTTCTCCAATTTCTCGTCCTTCGCATCGACTACGAGAAGGCAGCTCTCAACACCGAGAGTCTTTAGGAAAGCGACTACCGGCTTGGTCTTGATCTCCTTCACAGGAAACTCATCCAGAATTATGAGCCTGCCCTCGCCGCTTTTCGCGGAGAGCGCTGAGCGAAGCCCGGCCTTGCGAGCCTTTTTCGGGATCTCGTAACTGTAATCCCTGGGTTTCGGTCCGAACGCCTTGCCGCCGCCGACAAATATTCCGGCCTTCATAGAGCCATGACGAGCTCTGCCGGTTCCCTTCTGACGATACATCTTGGCGGTCGTGGCGTTAATCTCGCCGCGCGACTTGCAGAAGGAAGTCCCCCTGCGACGATTGGCGAGTTGCATCTTCACATTTTCGTAAAGAAGCGCCTCATTGATCTTCGTGGCAAAGATCTCGTCAGAGAGATCCACGCTGCCGACTTCCTTGTTCTCGACATTTATGACTTTCGCCTTCACAGTAAACTCCTTTTTAAAGCGGGGAGCCCGCATTCACTCCATCGTTATTTTTGTTCCTCTGTCGCAGCCTCTGTAGCCGGAACATCGGCTTTGGATTCTGCAACCGGCGCGAGATCCGCGGAAGAATTGCCGGCAGCTTTCTTGAGCTCCGGCCTCTCGCTGATACAGCCATTGGAAAGAACGATCTCGACCAACCCCTCCCTACAACCCGGGATAGCTCCCCTGATAAGTATGGCGTTTTCTTCCGGCAGTACAGCTGCGACCTGAAGATTTTTTATCGTTACTGCGGTATCGCCCATGTGGCCGGGAAGCCCAGTGTTCTTGAAAACCCTTCCAGGCCAGGTTCTCATGCCTATGGAACCGGGACGGCGGTGAAAAGTCGAACCATGGGCGGTTGGTCCGCCATGCTTCCCATGCCTCTTCATGACGCCCTGAAAACCGCGACCCTTAGAAAAACCGCTTACCGCAACCATGTCACCTACCCTGAAGCCAGAGACACAAAGTTCATCGCCCTGATTGAAGGCTGTCACATCGTCTATTCTAAACTCCTTCAGATGAGCGAACAAAGGCAAAGACTTCTTCTCGAAGTGGCCGCGCATCGGCTTGGTCATCCTGCTAGCCCTCTTTGAAGCGTAGCCTAGTTGAAGCGCATTGTAGCCATCTCTGTCGATGGTTTTTTTCTGAACCACGACACAGGGGCCAAGTTCCACGACCGTCACAGGGATGTAGGTGCCGTTCTGATCGAATATCTGCGTCATACCCTTCTTTTTTCCAATCAAACCTAGCATGGGAAACCTCTCGTTCTTTTATATCATTTTAATTTCGACATCGACGCCTGAGGAAAGTTCCAACTTCATCAGGGAATCCACCGTCTGCTGCGTGGGCTCAAGGATGTCGATAAGCCTCTTGTGCGTCCTTATCTCGAACTGCTCCTGCGAACGCTTGTCCACATGGGGGCTTCTCAGGACGCAATACTTCTCTATCTTCGTCGGAAGCGGAATAGGCCCGGCGATATGCGCGCCAGTCCTCTGGACCGTACCGACGATCTCATGCGCCGACTGGTCCAGCAGCTTGTGATCATAAGCCTTGAGCCTGATCCTGATTTTCTGTCCTTTGTCATATTGCGTGCTCATATATCTCCTCACGTCTATTCTATAATTTCGGTGACCACTCCGGCGCCGACTGTACGACCGCCCTCGCGCACCGCAAACCTGAGTTCCTTTTCAAGTGCAATAGGGGCTATCAACTCTACTTCAGCAGCCACGTTGTCTCCCGGCATCACCATCTCTATATTGTCCGGCAACTGTAAAACCCCTGTAACATCAGTCGTCCTGAAATAAAACTGAGGTCGATACCCTTTAAAAAACGGCGTGTGCCTCCCGCCCTCCTCTTTCGTCAGCACGTAGATCTCCGACTTGAACTTTCTGTGCGGCGCTATCGAAGCGGGCCTCGCAACCACCTGCCCTCTTTCTACATCCTCCCTCTTGGTGCCTCTAAGGAGAAGACCGACATTATCGCCCGCCTCACCTTCATCGAGAATCTTTTTAAACATCTCTACACCGGTAACGACCGTGCTTTGAGTTTCCCTTAGCCCTACTATCTGAACTTCCTCGCCGGCCTTAACAACTCCTCTTTCAATTCTTCCCGTGACCACTGTTCCGCGCCCTGAAATGCTGAAAACGTCCTCTATCGGCATCAGAAAAGGCTTTTCCACGGGGCGTTCCGGCTCGGGTATGTAGGAATCAATCGCGTCGATCAACTTCCGTATCGAACTGTATCCCACATCCGACGGGTCGCCTTCCATCGCTTTAAGGGCCGACCCTCTTACAACCGGTATTTCATCGCCAGGGAACTCGTAGCGGTTGAGAAGCTCTCTTATCTCAAGCTCTACCAGGTCCAACAGCTCAGGATCATCGACCAGATCCACCTTGTTCATGTATACTACAATCCTCGGTACTCCAACCTGCCTTGCGAGAAGTATGTGCTCTCGCGTCTGAGGCATCGGTCCATCGGCAGCGCTAACGACCAGGACCGCTCCGTCCATCTGCGCCGCGCCGGTTATCATGTTCTTCACATAATCAGCATGCCCGGGGCAATCTACGTGAGCATAGTGGCGATTCTCCGACTGATACTCAACGTGCGCCGTCGCTATCGTGATGCCACGATCCTTCTCTTCGGGCGCCTTATCTATCTTGTCAAAGGACGTCTCCTCCGCCAGCTTTTTCGTCGCCAAATACTTAGTTATAGCGCTCGTCAGCGAGGTCTTTCCATGGTCAACGTGCCCTATCGTTCCAACGTTGACGTGCGGCTTCGTCCTCTCAAACCTCGCTTTAGACATCGCCCCTCCGGCAAGGTCGGCGCATTATCTCACACCCTGGGACCTTGCTATTATTTCATCCGCGACGCTCTTCGGTGCCAGCTCATAGTGCGAAAACTGCATCGTGTAGGTGGCCCTTCCCTGCGTAGCGCTTCTCAAGTCGGTCGAATACCCAAACATCTTTGAAAGAGGAACCTTCGATGCTATTATCTGCGAACCGGCATGGGATTCGCTCTTAATAATCTTGCCTCTCCTAGCCGTCAGATCGCCAGTCACAGCGCCGAGGTAATCATCCGGCACGACGACTTCAACGGACATTATCGGCTCTAAGATAATCGGCGAAGCCTTACGAACAGCGTCCTTAAAGGCCATCGAAGCACAAATCTTAAAGGCCATATCCGACGAATCGACCTCATGATACGAGCCATCGAAAACGCTGACCTTCACATCGACCAGAGGATAGCCAGCGATAACTCCGCCCTGCATCGCCTCTTCAATGCCCTTCTTCACTGCCGTCATATATTCCCTGGGAATGGAACCGCCCTTGGTATCATCCGTGAAGTGAAGACCGCTGCCTCTTTCTCCAGGAGCAACGGTAAGGCATACGTGAGCATACTGTCCCCTGCCGCCTGTCTGCTTGACATACTTGTTTTCGATTTCGGCAAGCTTCGTCACGCTCTCGCGATAAGCGACCTGCGGCTTACCGACGTTGGCCTCCACACCAAACTCGCGCACGAGCCTATCGACGATGATCTCGAGATGAAGTTCTCCCATTCCGGAGATGACGGTCTGGGCCGTTTCCTGATCCACGGAAACCTTAAAGGTAGGATCTTCATGCGCCAGCTTCTGCAGCGAAAGACCCAATCTCTCCTCATCGGCTCTGGTCTTTGGCTCGATTGCAATGGATATAACCGGTTCCGGAAATTCCATCTTTTCGAGGACTATCGGTTTTCCTTCATTGCAAAGAGTGTCGCCAGTTCCGGTGAACTTCAAACCGACCGCAGCCAGGATATCTCCAGCCTCGGCCATACCTACCTCTTCACGCTTATTAGCGTGCATCCTGAGAACTCGGCCGATCCTTTCGCGTTTACCCTTAACGGAATTCCAGAGCGACTGTCCGCTCTCGACCCTTCCGGAATAAACCCTGAAGTAAGTGAGCTGACCGACGTAAGGATCGGTCATCACCTTGAACGCAAGGGCCGCAAAGGGCTCTTCGATCGAGGACTTTCTGGTTTCGATCAATTCCTCTTTTGAAGGGTTGACGCCCTGAACAGGAGGAATGTCGATCGGAGCAGGCAGAAGATTTACTATGGCATCAAGAAGAAGCTGTACGCCCTTGTTCTTGAAAGCCGATCCGCAGAAAACGGGATTTACCTTCATCTGCAGCGTCGCTTTGCGCGCAGCTGAGATTATTTCCTCTTCCGAAAGCTCATGGCTTTCGAGGTACTTATGAAGAATTGCATCGTCGGCTTCGACGACAGACTCGATCATCAGTTCCCTGTATTCGGCCGCCCGCGCCTTCATCTCTTCAGGGATCTCGACAATCTCGAAAACCGATCCCTTTTCACTGTCGCTAAAGATGACCGCTTTGTTACGTACCAAATCAACTACACCTCTGTGTTCAGATTCAGTGCCGAGAGGAAGTTGAAACGCGACGGCGTTTACCCCTAGCCTGTCCTTCATCATCTGGATGGTCCTGAAAAAATTGGCGCCGATGCGGTCCATCTTGTTTACGAAGGCTATCATCGGCACATTATGGCGCCTGGCTTGTCTCCATACTGTTTCCGATTGGGGCTCAACGCCAGCGACTGAATCAAACAAACCTACCGCACCATCGAGAACTCTGAGGCTTCTTTCGACCTCGGCTGTGAAGTCCACGTGACCCGGCGTATCTATTATATTGATGGTGCAATCTTTCCATTTGCAGGTAGTGGCAGCCGATGTGATCGTTATACCGCGTTCCTGCTCCTGCTCCATCCAGTCCATCACGGCAGTGCCTTCATGAACCTCACCGAGCTTATAAGTGACGCCTGTATAAAAAAGGATGCGCTCGGAAACGGTAGTTTTCCCCGCGTCGATATGCGCGACTATCCCGATATTTCTTATCTTCTCTAGATTTAAACCAGCACCTATCATAAAACCTTCCTTACAGACCCGCCTGACAATACATCAGTTATACTGCAGCATGCTATCAAAGAGCATCCCGCTGATTGACTACCAGCGGTAGTGGGCAAAAGCCTTGTTGGCCTCGGCCATCTTATGAGTATCCTCGCGCTTCTTTACCGCAGCGCCCTTATTCTCCAGAGCCTCAAGCAGCTCTGCGGCAATTCTATCCTTCATAGTGTTCTCGCCGCGCGATCTTGCGGCGCCGAGCAACCAGCGAAGCCCAAGTGAAATCTTTCTGTCGGAGCGCACTTCCGTCGGAACCTGGTAAGTTGCACCGCCGACCCTGCGCGACCTGACTTCAACTATCGGCTTTATGTTTTCCATCGCCTGCTTGAAGATCTTCACAGGATCATCCTGTTTCTTCTCCTGCAGAACGTCGAAAGCGCCGTAGACGATCTTTTCTGCTATCGACTTCTTTCCGCTCCACATCAAATTCGTAATAAACTTGGAGACCAGCTGATCGCCATACTTCGGATCCGCAACAACCGTCCTCTTAAGACTTCCTCTTTTTTTCCTTGGCATCGCCTACCTCTTATAAATCATTCCTGAGTTAAAACCCGCCTAGACAAAAAACCGATTACTTCGGCCTTTTTGCACCATACTTGGAACGGCTCTTCCTCCTATTTTCAACACCGGTAGAATCCAGAGTTCCACGAACTATATGATAGCGAACTCCGGGGATATCCTTGACACGACCACCGCGCACCATCACAACTGAGTGCTCCTGCAGGTTGTGCCCCTCACCCGGTATGTAAGATGTAACTTCAATTCCATTCGTAAGACGAATTCTGGCAACCTTTCTCAAAGCCGAGTTAGGTTTCTTAGGGGTGGCTGTATAAACTCGAACACAGACGCCCCTCTTCTGCGGACACCGCATTAGAGCGGGAGAAGATGTTCTCACCTTCAATTTCCGTCTTCCGACCCTAACCAATTGATTTATAGTTGGCATAACACTCCATTTCCGTCTTTTTCAGGCGACGTGAGCCTATCAATTTTACCTTCAATTACGGGAAGTTACATGAACCGCCGCCTCACCTAAGGCGAAGCGGCGGGACCCTAACAAAAGGACTTTTCGAAGTCAAGGTATTTACACAACTTTTTTAACGTAAAGTCATTTCTAATAGTTATCCGACAACCTCTTGACTTGTATAGCTTTCCATTTCAACTGGCTGCTGGAGCTCCTCCTCTTCGGGGAGATCAACATCTATGTTGATATCGAGATATTTGGCGAGACCGGTTCCCGCGGGGATCAACCTGCCCATGATAACATTTTCTTTGAGCCCCCTCAGATAATCCACTTTACCGGATGCAGCCGCCTCGGTGAGCACCTTGGTTGTTTCCTGGAATGAGGCCGCCGAGATAAAGCTGTCCGTTGAGAGGGAGGCCTTCGTTATACCGAGGAGCATCGGTTCAGCGACCGCCGGCGTTTTTCCCTTCTCCCTCAACTTATCGTTGACCTCTTCAAAATGCCACTTATCGACATGCTCGTCTTCCAGAAAATCGCTGTCTCCGGTATCCACGATGCGAACTCTCTTTAGCATCTGACGAACTATCGTTTCAATGTGTTTGTCGTTGATGCGCACGCCCTGGAGCCTGTAGACCTCCTGAATTTCATCGACCAGATATTTTGCCAGTTCCTTTTCACCGAGAACTGCCAGGATGTCATGGGGGTTGGACGAACCGTCCATCAAGGCCTCGCCTGCTAAAACATAGTCTCCCTCGTGAACCGAGATATATTTTGAACGCGAAATCTGATATTCTTTCGGCTCTCCAACTTCGGGAGTAACGATGACCGTTCTCTTGCCCTTCACATCCTTGCCAAAGCTTACCTGGCCGTCGATCTCGGAAATCACGGCATGATCCTTCGGCTTGCGCGCTTCGAAAAGCTCTGCAACCCTGGGCAAACCACCTGTGATATCCTTCGTCTTGGTGGTTTCTCGCGGGATCTTGGCGATGACATCACCGGCCTGAACTGAATCCCCTTCAGATACGACGATGTTTGCAGAAACCGGCATCAGATAGCGGGCTTCTCCTCTTCCCGCAGGAAGGTGAAGCGTGGCGCCGCTTTCATCCTTGATTGAAATTCTCGGACGGCTCTTGGCATCCTTGGAAGGAATGATCACCTTTCTCGAAAGCCCCGTCACCTCATCGACCTGATCAACCACCGTAAAACCCTCGATGATGTCGCCGAACTTCACAAGCCCAGAAACTTCGGTAAGGATCGGAACCGTGTAAGGATCCCATTCGGCGAGCATCTGACCAGCTTCGACTTTATCTCCATCGCTGAAAGAGAGATGAGCTCCATAGCTCAATTTATAGCGCTCACGCTCGCGACCGGCTTCGTCCATGATGAGTATCATTCCGTTGCGATTCATCACCGTGCGCCTGCCCTCTTTGTTTATGACGCTCTGGACATTGTCGTATTTCACAATACCGTCATGTCTCGTCTCGAGCGAAGACTGCTCAACGCGCCTCGATGCGGTTCCACCGATATGGAAGGTACGCATCGTCAGCTGTGTTCCAGGTTCACCTATTGACTGCGCCGCAATAACGCCGACGGACTCGCCGATATTGACAAGATGGCCGCGCGCGAGATCTCTTCCATAGCACTTCGCACATATTCCATATCTGCACTTGCAGGTGAGCACCGATCTTATGAGGACCTTTTCAAGACCGGAATCCTCGATCTTCTGAATGAGATCCTCATTTATCATCTTACCGGCTTCTACTATGACCTCATCGGTATAAGGATCGCGGATATCTTCCAGCGCCACCCGGCCAAGAAGACGGTCGGCAAGAGGTTCTATCACTTCACCGCCTTCGACGAGCGGACTCATGAGAAGTCCGTCTAGGGTTCCACAATCATCCTCTATTACAGTTGCATCCTGCGCCACATCGACAAGCCTTCTTGTCAAGTAACCCGAGTTGGCTGTCTTCAGGGCTGTATCGGCCAGACCTTTTCGAGCGCCGTGGGTCGACGTAAAGTACTGAAGGACGTTTAACCCTTCACGAAAGTTCGCAACGATAGGGGTCTCGATGATTTCACCTGAGGGCTTGGCCATCAAGCCTCTCATTCCAGCCAGCTGTCTCATCTGCTGCGCTGAACCTCTAGCCCCGGAGTCCGCCATGATAAAAATCGAGTTGAAGCTCATCTGCTCACGGGTCTCTCCGTTTTTACCTGTAACCTTTTCCTTGGACATCCCCTTCATCATCTCGCCTGCCACATCTTCTGTGACGGCTGCCCAAATATCGACGACCTTGTTATATTTTTCACCGGAGGTGATGAGGCCTTCGGCGTACTGTTCTTCAACCTCCTTTACCTCCGCAAAGGCCTTCTCCAGGACATCCCTTTTCTTCTCAGGAACGATCATGTCGTCTATGCAGATGGAGATCCCGGCCTTCGTGGAGTTCTGGAATCCGAGAGTTCTGAGGTTGTCGGCCAGGAGCACAGTTTCCTTATCCTTGCAATGACGATAGCACTGATCGATCAGCTCGGTGATGGCTCTCTTGTCCATGACCTTGTTGACGGCATCAAAGGCTATTTGGGAAGGTATGATTTCGTAGAACAGAACCCTGCCAACTGTAGTTTCGCAAAGTTTGCCGTCGATCCTAACTTTGATTCTAGCCTGGAGATCTACCGCATCTGCATCGTAGGCTATGCGAACCTCCTCAGGAGAAGAGAATACGCCACCCTCTCCCTTCGCAAAAGCCCGCTCTCTGGTCATGTAATAAATTCCAAGGACCATATCCTGCGTGGGAACGATGATCGGCTTTCCGCTGGCAGGAGAAAGTATGTTGTTCGTTGAAAGCATCAAAACCCTCGCCTCCATCTGAGCTTCGATGGAAAGCGGAACATGCACTGCCATCTGATCGCCGTCGAAGTCGGCGTTGAAAGCCGCACAGACAAGCGGATGAAGCTGAATAGCCTTTCCTTCTGTAAGAACCGGTTCGAATGCCTGAATTCCAAGCCTGTGAAGTGTCGGAGCTCTGTTGAGCATGACCGGGTGCTCTTTGATCACCTCGTCGAGCGCATCCCAAACTTCGGGGACTTCTTTTTCGACCAATCTCTTCGCACTCTTGATCGTTGAAGCGAGTCCCTTTTCTTCGAGCTTGTTATAGATGAAAGGCTTGAAAAGTTCTAGCGCCATGCTCTTTGGAAGTCCGCACTGGTGAAGCCTCAGCTCTGGACCTACTACGATGACCGAACGCCCGGAGTAGTCCACGCGTTTTCCAAGGAGATTCTGTCTGAAGCGCCCCTGTTTTCCCTTGAGCATATCGGAAAGTGATCGCAGCGCCCTGCGATTGGGCCCCACAAAAGGTCTTGAACGACGGCCGTTGTCGAAAAGCGCATCGACTGCCTCCTGCAACATCCTCTTCTCGTTTCTTATGATGATGTCGGGAGCGTTTAGCTCTATGAGCCTCTTCAGACGGTTGTTTCTGTTGATCACCCTCCTGTAGAGATCGTTCAAATCGGATGTGGCAAAACGCCCGCCCTCAAGCGGAACGAGCGGCCTCAAATCCGGAGGAATCACCGGAACGACCTCGAGCATCATCCATTCGGGGCGATTTTCCGCCGTCTTGAAACTTTCAACCAGCTTCAGCCTCTTTGAGAGCTTTTGTGTTCCTGCGACGGACTTGGATTTTTTGAGATCCTTCCTTAGTTTTTTAGAGAGCTCATCAAGGTCGATCTTCATGAGAAGATCTCGCACCACCTCGCCGCCCATGCCAACTCTGAATCCAGGACCGAAATCGTCCAAAGCCTTTCTGTACGCCTCCTCGGAAAGAATTTCCCCCTCCGCCAGCGTAGTATTGCCGGGATCCACAACCATATAGGCTTCGCAATAGAGAACCTTTTCAAGATCCTTCAGCCTGATATCGAGCATAAGCCCAAGCCTGGAAGGAAGGCTTTTCAAAAACCAGATATGCGCAACTGGGGTCGCCAGAGTGATATGTCCCATCCTCTCGCGGCGGACCTTGCTCTGGATAACTTCGACTCCGCACTTTTCGCAGACGATTCCGCGGTGCTTCATCCTCTTGTACTTTCCGCAGTTGCACTCGTAGTCCTTAACTGGTCCGAATATCTTGGCACAGAAAAGGCCGTCCCTCTCGGGTTTAAAAGTACGGTAGTTGATCGTCTCCGGTTTTTTGACCTCACCGTGAGACCACTGTTTGATCTTCTCGGGAGAGGCAAGCTTGATTCTGACTCCTTCGAAGACAAGCGGATTTTTCGGTTTTTCAAAAAAGCGATAGATATCCATAACGCTCCCAGAAATTATTATTCGTGTTCAATCAGCTCTACATCCAGACAAAGGGCCTGAAGTTCCTTTATCAGGACCTTGAACGACTCCGGAAGTCCGGGCTCCAAAATCTTCTCACCCTTGACTATGGCTTCGTACATCCTGGTTCTGCCGATCACATCATCCGACTTCACGGTCAGGAACTCCTGGAGCGCATAAGCTGCGCCATAGGCCTCAAGCGCCCAGACTTCCATTTCTCCGAGTCTCTGTCCCCCGAACTGCGCCTTTCCTCCCAACGGCTGCTGGGTAACGAGCGAGTACGGTCCGATCGAACGTGCGTGCAGCTTCTCGTCGACCAGGTGATGCAACTTGAGCATGTACATGACACCGACTGTTACCGGTGAATCGAAAGCCTCCCCGGTCCTTCCATCGAAAAGCGTAGTCTGTCCTGAAAGTGGCAGACCAGCCTTTTTGAGCATCCCTTTGACTTCATCTTCCGAAGCTCCATCAAAAACCGGAGATGCAAATGGCACTCCCCTCTTAAGCTTAAGCAGCATTTCACGGATCTGCTTTTCAGATGCCTTGGATAAAAATTCTTCCATAGCTGAAGAATTATAGATCTTCTTTATTTCAGCTATCGCATCGTCCCTAGCCCTGTCTATGTAGGGCTGAAGGGCTTCGCCAAGTTGCTTCGCTGCCCAGCCCAGATGAGCCTCAAAAACCTGTCCGACGTTCATACGGGACGGGACGCCAAGAGGATTCAAAATGATATCGACCGGAGTTCCATCCTGAAGATATGGCATATCCTCTTCGGGAAGAATTCTTGAAATGACGCCCTTGTTTCCGTGTCGGCCTGCCATCTTGTCGCCGACGGCGAGCTTCCTCTTGATAGCGACGAATATCTTCACGATTTTGATCACTCCAGGAGGCAGCTCGTCACCCTTGGTGACGCGACTGACCTTCTGGTCGTACATCATCCTGACAAGGTCTTCCTGGTCCTCGACGTTTTCAAAGATATCGGCGAGCTCTGACTCGATCTCTTCGCCACCCTCTACGGATATCTCAGACCACTTATTGAAAGGAATCTTGTTGAGGGTATCATCAGTGATGGTCTTTCCCTTCTGCAGAAGAACCCTCTCTTCCTCTTCGTCCATCACCTTGGACCTGGAAACTTTACCCACGAGCAGCTGCTTTATCCTCTTGGCGGCCGTATCGCGGATGCCTTTCAGTTCAACGTCGAGATCCTTGCGGATCTTGATCTTTTCCTCGTCCTGGATCTCCTTCGCGCGATCGTCAAGCTCTACGCCCTCGCGACTGAAAACCTGAGCGCCGATTATGACTCCCCCAACTCCGGGTGGAACCCTGAGGCTCGTATCCTTGACGTCGCCAGCCTTGTCGCCAAAGATGGCGCGCAGCAAACGCTCTTCGGGAGAAAGTTGAGTTTCGCCCTTGGGGGTTACTTTTCCAACGAGAATATCACCGGGTTTAACTTCTGCGCCTATCCTGATTATGCCGGATTCGTCGAGATCTTTAAGTGCCTCGTCTCCGACGTTTGGAATATCGCGCGTCACATCTTCCTTGCCGAGCTTCGTATCTCTGGCTGCACATTCAAATTCTTCGATGTGTATCGAGGTGTACGAATCCTCTTTCAGAACTCTCTCGCTGATCAGTATGGAGTCTTCGAAGTTATACCCGCCCCATGGCATGAAAGCGACAACTACGTTGCGGCCGAGAGCGAGTTCGCCTTCATCCGTCGCGCCTCCATCGGCTATCACGTCGCCTTTTTTAACTTTATCACCAATATCGACTATCGGCTTTTGATTGATGCACGTGCTCTGGTTTGACCTTCTAAATTTTGTCAGGTTATAGATATCGACATCGGAGCTGAATTTCTTTCTATCCGCCTTGTCGGCCCTCACGACGATTCTGTTCGCATCGACCTCAGTGACAATTCCATCTCTCTTCGCTACGACGGTAACGCCTGAGTCAGCGGCGACAAGAGCCTCAACTCCCGTTCCAATCAGAGGAGATTCGGTTCTCAAGAGCGGAACCGCCTGTCTCTGCATGTTCGCTCCCATGAGAGCCCTGTTGGCATCATCATGTTCCAAAAATGGAATAAGCGCGGCTGCCACGGAAACCAACTGCTGTGGAGAAACGTCCATCAGCTTCACGTCGTTTCTGTCAGCGAGAACATATTCACCACGGTGCCTCGCTTGCACCAGAGGGTGCTTGAAGTGACCCTTTGCATCGAGCATCGCGTTAGCCTGCGCTATAGAAATATCCGCCTCCTCAAGCGCCGAACAATATTTGACATTGTCGGTAACTTTGCTGCCCTCGATAAGACGGTAGGGGGTCTCGATGAAGCCGTAGTCGTTGACTCTGCTGTATATTGAAAGAGAGGAAATAAGACCGATATTCGGGCCTTCCGGGGTTTCAACCGGACATATCCTTCCATAGTGAGTCGGGTGAACGTCTCTGACTTCAAAGCCAGCCCTTTCTCTTGTCAGGCCCCCCGGCCCAAGGGCTGAAAGCCTTCTCTTGTGAGTAATTTCAGAAAGCGGATTCGTCTGGTCCATGAACTGGGACAGCTGTGAAGAACCGAAGAATTCCTTGATCACAGCGGCGACCGGCTTTGGATTTATGAGGTCATTAGGCATCAGGGTTTCCACATCCTGAAGGCTCATACGCTCCCTTATCGCCCTCTCCATTCTGACCAAGCCGACCCTGTATTGATTCTCCAACAACTCACCAACCGAGCGCACACGCCTGTTGCCGAGGTGATCGATGTCGTCTATTTCACCCTCACCGTCCTTGAGCCCCACCAGATATTTGACCGTGGCAAGTATGTCTTCATTGCGCAGGGTGCTGATCTCAAGCGGAACATCGAAGCGAAACTTGTAGTTCAGTTTTAGACGGCCAACCTTTGAAAGGTCATAGCGCTCTGGATTTGAAAAAAGATTTTCAAAGAGCGACTGCGCCGCCTCAGGAGTTGAAGGGTCGCCGGGACGAAGCCGTCTATAAATCTCCAACCTTGCCTCTTCCGGAGTTGAGACCTTGTCCGAAAGGATCGTGTTCCTGATGTAAGGCCCGACGTTGAGATCATCTATGAACAGAAGTGATATCTCGGGAATCTTGCTCTTGTAGATTTCCTCGAGCTTCTCCTCAGTCAAAACCTCATTGACCGCAAGTATCACCTCTCCGGTCGACTGATCGACTATGTCATGAGCTGCGATGCGGTCTATCATCTCCGAGGAATCAACTGCAATCCGAAGCCCCTTGGTCGCAGCCAGTTTTTCAACGCTTTTTCTGTTAAAGCGCTTGCCCTTTTTAAGAAGCACCTCGCCGGAAGAATCTTTTACATCCTTCGTAGCTCTCTGGTAAATGAGAACGGAAGGCTCGACGCTTTTTTCTATTTTGTTTTTGCCACCGATGTAGAAAGTTTCGCTCTTGTAAAATGTATTTAAAAGATCCTCGACGGAATAACCGAGAGCTCGCAGAAGGACTGTGGCCAGCATCTTCCTTCTTCTGTCAATCCTGACGTGGATCAGGTCTTTGGAATCAAATTCAAAATCGAGCCATGCACCGCGATACGGAATAATTCTGGCAGCGAACAGAAGTTTCCCGGAGGCATGGGTTTTACCCTTGTCGTGTTCGAAAAATACTCCCGGGCTTCTGTGGAGTTGGGAAACGATAACTCTTTCGGTGCCGTTTATTATGAAGGTACCGAAATCGGTCATCAGCGGAACTTCGCCGAAATAGACCTCCTGCTCCTTTACGTCACGTATGGATTGCGCGCCGGTCGCTTCATCGACATCCCAAACAACCAGGCGCACCAGAACGCGTATGGGAGCGGCGTAGGTCATGCCTCGGTTTCTGCATTCCTCCTCGTCGTAACGGGGAGCGTCCAGATCGTAGCTCACGAACTCAAGGGATGCGGACTGGTTAAAGCCCTTTATGGGGAATACGCTTTTAAAAACACCCTGAAGACCGACATCTTCCCTCTGATCGGCAGGTATGTCCTTCTGCAAAAACTGTTCGAAAGATCGCTGTTGAATCTCGACCAGGTTTGGCACCTTGACGACTTCTTTTATCTTCGAAAAGTTCTCACGGAAGCGACGAACCGGGTAGGTTGCCATATCGACTCCTCACTTCTAACGATGTGTTGGACGCTCCCCCGCCGTGCGGAGGCTACGCCGTAAATTAGCTAATAGGCATTGCGCGCAAGGGCTCCGAAAGACCCTCACGCGCAACTATGTTCATGGAAAAAGCTTATTTTATTTCCACCTTTGCACCAGCGGCTTCCAACTTCTTCTTCATCTCTTCTGCCTCTTCCTTCGTGACGCCTTCCTTTACGACCTTCGGAGCGCCTTCGACCAAATCCTTGGCTTCCTTGAGGCCCAAGCCAGTGATAGCACGAACTTCTTTGATCGTATTGATCTTGTTTGCACCGGCATCGGCGAGAACGACGTTGAATTCGGTCTTCTCTTCCACCGCTTCCGCTGCCGCTCCAGGAGCTGCTGCGATAGCAACAGGGGCCGCCGCTGAAACGCCGAAGGTCTCTTCGAGCTGCTTCACCAAGTCAGCCACTTCCATGAGCGTCATCGCCTTTAGTGATTCGACAATCTGTTCTTTGCTTACCGTAGACATCTAATGCCTCCTTTAAACCACCCCAGATGACGACGTACCGTACCCCGTTACGACTCCAAGTGGGCCCCGCGGCTCGCGCGAGAATTAAGTGAATTAGATTACATTTTGAATCACTGCTGTTTGCTTTCCTTGATGGCGTTCAGAGCATAAACAAGCTTTCTCGGAATCGCTGCGAGCACTCCAGCCATGTTTGTCGCGGGGGCACTCATCGAAGCCAGTGCGCGGGCCAAGAGCTCTTCGCGCGAAGGCATCTTCGAAAGCTTGTCGATGTCATTAGCCGTAAGTGCCGAACCATCGAGGTATCCGCCCTTAAGGATCAAATTCGCATGATCCTTAGCGAAGGCCATTACTATCTTCGCCGGGCTCACCGGATCGGACTCGGAAGAAATAAGCGCTGTGGGGCCGGTGAAATAGGTGGAAAGATTTTCCAGACCATGCGCCTTGAGAACCAGCTTCATCAATCTATTCTTCACAACCTTGAGAGAAGATTTCTCTTTGCGGAGTTTGGAACGGAGCTCGTTGAGCTCGGAGACTTTCATCCCGCGGTAGTCCGTAAATATCATAGCCTTGGCGGCTTCCATGCGCTTGGTAAGAGCGTCTATCTCTTTCACTTTCTGTTCACGTCTCACAATATCCTCCTTGAGGCAAAAGCCTTAATTTTCAATTAAAGAGAATTCACATCAACCCGTAAACCAGGGGACATCGTCGATGAAATGGCCAACCCTAAAATATAGGTGCCCTTTGACGCCGGTGGTTTCGCCTTGTTTATGGAGTCGATTATGGCGAGAATATTGTCCTTGAGTTTCTGCGCTCCAAAACTGCGTTTTCCTACGGGAGCGTGCACGATGGCAGCTTTGTCGATCCTGAATTCCACCTTGCCCGCCTTCTGTTCAGCAACTGCCTTGGTCACATCCATAGTGACTGTGCCAAGCTTCGGGTTGGGCATGAGCCCTCTGGGTCCCAAGACCTTGCCCAGCTTGCCAACAACGCCCATCATATCCGGAGTCGCTATGACCTTGTCAAAATCCATAAAGCCGCCTTGGATCTTCTCAGCAAGATCATCGCCACCCACAACATCAGCGCCGGCCTGCGTGGCCTCTGCGACTTTATCGCCCTTAGCAAAGACGGCGACCCTGACTTTTTTTCCGATCCCATGGGGAAGTCCGCATGAACCGCGAACGGTCTGGTCGGTTTGCTTGGCATCGATGCCGAGTTTCACTGCGATATCGACCGTCTCGTCAAATTTGGCCTTGGCAAAGCTATCCAAAATAGCGAGAGCCTCTTCGAGCGTATACTTCTTGTTGGAATCCACTTTCTCTCGATTAGCCTTGTACTTTTTTCCTTGCCCCTTCATTTCGCACCTCCGTTGTGCCAGCGTGGGAACCGACTATCGGGGCCCACTCCAACAGTGATATCAACCAACAACCTCGATCCCCATGTTCAGCGCTGTGCCTTCTATGGTGCGCACGGCAGCCTCAAGGGTCTCACAATTCAGATCGGGTAGTTTCGTTTTCGCAATCTCTTCTATCTGTTGTCTGGTCACCTTCCCAACCTTCTGCTTGTTGGGAACCCCAGAACCCTTCTCTATTCCAGCCGCTTTTTTAAGAAGGACAGGGGCAGGGGGCGTCTTCAATATGAAAGAAAATGATCTGTCCTGATAGACGGTTATTATGACAGGGATTATCAGACCAGCCTGCTTCTGTGTCTTAGCGTTGAACTGTTTGCAAAACTCCATGATGTTCACGCCGTGCTGACCCAGCGCCGGGCCCACCGGAGGAGCCGGATTGGCCGCACCGGCCGGACATTGCAACTTTATCTGAGCCGTAACTTTCTTTGCCATGAGCACACCTCAAATCTCTCTTATGGTTTAGTTAACTTTTTCAACCTGCACAAAATCCAGCTCGATTGGAGTCGATCTGCCGAATATGCTGACAAGGACTCGAAGCTTGCCCTTGCCTTCGTGGACTTCGTCCACAATACCGGCGAACGTGGCAAACGGTCCGCTCACGACCCTCACGTTTTCGCCTTTTTCAAACTCGATCTTAGGAGTCGGCTGCATCGTGCCGTCCTTGATTCGATTTGTAATTCTATCGACCTCTTCATCCGGCACACTCGGAGGATTCAAAGAGCCTCCGACAAAACC
Organism: Myxococcales bacterium; assembly: GCA_012513515.1. Classification (NCBI taxonomy): domain Bacteria; kingdom Pseudomonadati; phylum Myxococcota; class Myxococcia; order Myxococcales; species Myxococcales bacterium. The sequence continues at coordinate 107,669 of JAAZCA010000029.1, forward strand.
GGTGATCTTCGGGGTGCCCTTGACTATATGCCAAGTCGTATCGTTGAGCTCCATCCTAACCAAGATGTACCCTGGAAAGAATTGCCTTTTGCTGTTTTTCTTAACGCCCTTCTTAACCTCAACCACATTTTCCTGAGGGACTAAAACTTCTTCAACAAGATGTTCAAGAGAGTGCTGCCTTATCCTCTCCTCAAGAGCCTTTTTTGCTTTCTGCTCATATCCTGAGTATGTGTGGACTACATACCATTGTTTTGCCATCTTAAACTCCAATGACTACTGATAGAATATCTTGACCAATGCGCCCCAAAGCATATCGAAACCGAAAAGTATCATGGCGCATATCATGACGAGCACGGTCACAACTACGGTGGACAGGGCTGTTTCTTTTCTATTCGGCCAGACAACTCGAGACAATTCCGCTATCACCTCGCCGGTGAACTCGGTGACTTTCGAGTTCGTGTACATTATAATGAAGACAGCAGCGCCCGAAAGTACAGCCAGCATCTCGGAGGGAGAAAGCACCCATCCGGCAGGGGATGGAAGCTTGGCGACAACCCAGATGGACTCAAACAACTCCCTGAGAATCATCCAAGCTATCGCCCCGCAGGCTAAAAATATAAGACTGAGAATTTTTCTGTCACTCCGCATCTAAACCTCTCTATCTGCCTCAAGTGTCGGGCAGAAAAACATTCCCAAACCGGCCGACTGATATAACTTGCATCGGCAACTTGCAGGGGAGACAGGAATCGAACCTGCAACCCCCGGTTTTGGAGACCGGTGCTCTGCCAATTGAGCTACTCCCCTTCAAAAGATTTGTAAAAGACCGGCAGAAAATACGTCCCGAAGCATCAGCCGCAAGACCTGACAAATCTTTTGCCTACTTCGTCTCCCTGTGAGGAGTGTGCTTTTTGCAAAATCTGCAATACTTTTTAAATTCCAGGCGATCGGGCGTCTTCTGCTTGTTCTTCGTTGTAGAGTAGTTGCGCCTCTTACATTCCTGGCATGCTAGCTGAATGATAGTTCTCATGTTTCATTTCCATTCTAAAAACTGCAGCGGGGCGCCGGGCATCAACCGGTACCCCGCCGATGTAAGTTTTGTTACTCTATTATTTCCGCGACCACTCCGGCACCGACTGTGCGTCCACCCTCGCGAACTGCGAAGCGGAGCTCTTTCTCCATGGCGATCGGCGTAATGAGCTCTATCTCTGCCGTGACGTTATCGCCGGGCATGACCATCTCTACGCTTTCCGGGAGCTGAAGAACGCCGGTCACGTCGGTCGTCCTGAAGTAGAACTGTGGACGATACCCTTTAAAGAACGGGGTGTGTCTTCCACCCTCTTCCTTCGTGAGGACGTAGATCTCTGCTTTAAATTTTTTGTGCGGGGTGATTGAACCCGGCTTTGATATGACCTGGCCTCTTTCAACTTCGTCCCTCTTCGTTCCGCGGAGGAGGAGACCGACGTTGTCACCTGCCCTTCCTTCGTCGAGAATTTTCCTGAACATTTCGACGCCAGTGACGATCGTCTTCTGCGTGTCGCGCAAACCGACGATTTCGATTTCTTCGCCAGTCTTGACCATACCTCTTTCGACCCTGCCGGTGACGACTGTTCCGCGCCCGGAGATGCTGAAGACATCTTCGATAGGCATGAGGAACGGCTTGTCGATGGCCCTCTGCGGTTCCGGAATATAGCTGTCGAGAGCAGCGAGGAGCTTCAAGATGGATTCAGAACCGGTCTCAGATGTGTCGCCTTTCAGGGCATTGATCGCGCTGCCGCGGATTATCGGAGTGTCATCCCCTGGAAAGTTGTACTTGGTAAGGAGTTCTCTGACTTCGAGTTCGACCAAGTCGAGGAGCTCCGGATCATCAACCACGTCCACCTTGTTGAGGAAGACGACGATATAAGGGACGCCGACCTGCCTGGCTAGGAGGATATGCTCGCGGGTCTGAGGCATCGGACCGTCCGCTGCGCTGACGACGAGAATCGCGCCGTCCATCTGCGCTGCACCGGTGATCATGTTCTTGACGTAATCAGCATGGCCTGGGCAATCGACGTGCGCATAGTGGCGGTTTTCACTCTGATACTCCACGTGCGATGTCGCGATCGTGAGAATCTTGGTATCGTCGCGGCGGCCCTGGGATTCAGATGCCTTTGCAACTTCGTCATACGGGACGTAGGTCGAAAGACCTTTGTCTGCGCAGACCTTCGTGATCGCGGCTGTAAGAGTCGTCTTGCCGTGATCGATGTGACCAATCGTTCCTACGTTAACGTGCGGTTTAGTTCTCTCAAATTTCTCCTTCGACATATTCCCTCCCGTATGAAGTATTTTTATCGTTTCAAAAAAACAGATTCTATATCTGAACGATGTCTGCGCATCGATTGACTAGCTCAAGCCGAGAATCCACACCATCGAAAATTCCGGAACGAAGGATGTGAACCTCCAGGCGACCATTCGCCCGAGCTCGATCTCGAATCCTGAGCCGAGAGCGGGAATCGAACCCGCGACCTCATGCTTACCATGCATGTGCTCTACCGACTGAGCTATCTCGGCAACTTGAGTGGGATGCGGGCTCCTAACCCGCGACCCTCAGCTTGCCCCGATTCGAGATGATTTTTCATTTTTAAAAAAAATCATCTGTCGAACCGAGAATCCCGCCCAGCCTTTCACCCGCCATCGGAAGAATCGGAGCGGGAGACGGGTTTCGAACCCGCGACCCTCAGCTTGGAAGGCTGATGCTCTACCGCTGAGCTACTCCCGCTCAGGTTCCTCCAACTTCGGGGTCCTCGACGCGACAGACATTTTTCATTCTGGAAACCGTGCCGCGTCGGGGGAAGGCTGACGTTCTACCGCTGAGCTACTCCCGCGACAATTCTTCAAAGAAAAATTGTCTTCCCGTTTTTGTTCTTCATTTTCCCAAAGAACTGAAAAACGAACATGCAACATGTGGAGAGGGGAGGATTCGAACCTCCGAAGGCTAATGCCGGCAGATTTACAGTCTGCTCCCTTTGACCGCTCGGGAACCCCTCCCCCGTGACTTTGAGCCGACGGCCGGACTTGAACCGGCGACCTGCTGATTACAAATCAGCAGCTCTACCAACTGAGCTACGTCGGCAAAACCTCAAGCTCGCCGATTCCGCCGATAAAAACCGTTCGGAATTTTGATAAACCCGTCATAAAAAAGCCAAGACATAGATTAACAAAGAGCAAAACTCCAAATACAGATGCAGAAAAACATGAAACAAACCCATCAAAAACGAATACAAAAATCCGTTTCCGATGCATCATCAAACGTATCACTGGAATCTTGCGAACAGCAAGCCGCCGCAAAAGTCGGGGCTTTCTAGGTGAGATCCCCAGTTTTGTCAAGGGGTTTTGCCCCTTTGGAACGCTATTTGCTAGGGCCCTCCAAGAGACGCTGTCTTGATATTTCTGACATTATTATAGCAGCAGCGGCAGAGGCGTTGAATGAGTCGATTTTCCCCCTCATGGGTATCGCAATCAGGTGGTCACAGCTCTCCCTGACCAGCCTCCTCATCCCTCTCCCCTCACTTCCCATAACAAATGCCAAGTTTTCACCTCTAAAATCAAGCGAGTATAGGTTTTGCCCCGCGTCCCCCTCGGCCCCGAATACCCAAAAACCTTTATCCTTTAAATTTTTAATTTCCCTAACAAGATTAGTAACTTGTGCTATTTTAGAATGCTCAGTAGCCCCAGCCGATGCCTTGACCACGGAAGCAGTTACGGCCGCCGAATTGTCCTTGGGAATTATAACCCCGGAGAGACCGAGGAGATGCGCGCTCCTTACTATCGATCCAAGATTCTGGGGGTCGGTTATGCCATCGAGAATCGCTAACAATGAACAGCGATCGCTGACCTCCTCGCAGGCCAAGAGCTCGGAGATATCGACATAGGGATAGGGGCTAACCTTGGCTATGATCCCCTGATGTTTTTTCCCTTCAGCCATGGAATCGATTTCATCACTTTGCGCAGTACGCAGCTTTATGTGGCTTCCAGATATAATCCCCTCAAGGCGCGTCAGAGAAGAATCTTTCTTCCCAGCGGCGATTATGACCTCGCGCACCTCCCTCCTCCCGGCTTTGATAAGTTCGCAGACGGGATTACATCCGTATATAATTTCATCCTTGCTCATCGCCACGCTCTCCGGACCCAATAAAGAAATGGGGATCATGCAAAGATGACCCCCATTTTAAAATTCTCAAGCCACACTATTTCTTTTCCTCTTTTTCCCTCTTAGCCTCATCGATCACCTTCTGCGCGATGTGCGACGGAACAACATCATAGTGCGAGAAGGACATCGAATAAGTTCCTGCGCCGCTGGTTATCGATTTGAGACTGGCTGAATACTGATAGAGTTCGGCCATCGGCACCTTCGCCTTTATAATTCCGTTGTCCATCCCTGAAACGCGCCCGCGCCTCTGGCTGATATCGCTCGACAGATCGCCCATATTTTCCTGCGGAGCATAGACCTCAAGATCCACCACCGGTTCGAGAAGTTGCGGCGCAGAATCCTGCATAGCGAGTTTGAAGGCAAGGGAACCGGCGATCTGGAAGGACATATCCGAGGAGTCGACATCGTGATAGGAGCCGTCGAAGACGGTCACCTTCAAATCTACCACCGGGTAACCGGCCAGCACTCCCTTCTGCATAGACTCGCGAACACCCTTCTCGATGGCTGGGATGTATTTCCCAGGTATGGAACCACCGACGATCGCATCGACGAATTCAAACCCTCCACCCGGAGGGAGGGGTTCGAGCTTAAGCCAGCAATCGCCGTATTGACCATGACCGCCGCTCTGCTTTTTGTGTTTGCCCTGCTTCTCGGACTTCTTCGTAATTTTCTCCCTGTATGGAATATGTGGCTTCTGAATCTCCACATCGACCCCGTACCTCTCTTGTAATCTTTTGATCATCACATCGATCTGGACCTCCCCCATCCCGGTTACTATCGTCTCAGAAAATTCCTTGTCCACGTGATAGGTAAATGTGGGATCTATTTCGGTCAGCTTGGAAAGGCCGATGCCTAGCTTGTCCTGATCCTTCTTGCTTTTCGGCACAACCGCCAGAGGAACCACCGGAGTCGGGAATACCACCTGCCTCGCTGTCAGCGGATGAGCCTTCGATGTAAATGTGTCGTTGATGTGCGTATTCTTCAACTTGGCAACCGCCGCGATATCTCCGGCGCTGACAGAGGAGAGCTCTATCCTTTCTTTGCCGCGCATCGTTATAAGGTGACCCAGCCTCTCCCCGCTGGACTGGTTTACGTTAAAAACATCGTCACCGGCGTTGATCGAGCCTGAATAGACGCGGAAGAAGAATATATCTCCTATTCCTGGATCTGAAGTGGTTTTGAAGACATGAGCGACCAAGGGGCCCTTTGGATCGGCAGTGACATCCGTCTCGCTCTTGCCGTCCTTGTCCAAGACCCTGATGGCTGGCATATCCGCAGGCGAAGGAAAATATTTTATTACGGCGTTGAGAAGAGCATCGACGCCGATGTTGTTGTAGCCGCTGGCGATAAATATCGGGTTGAGGTTTCCGGAAGCGATACCCTTTGCACAACCGCGTATGATTTCCTCGTCGGACAACTCGCCCGATTCCAGATATTTTTCAAGAAGCGACTCATCGTTCTCAGCTACAGCCTCGATAAGCACTGTTCTCTTCGATTTGGCCTCCTCGACCATGTCGGCGGGGATATCGGCCTCCTTCAAAGAACCTCCCTCATTTATATAAGCCTTCATGCCGAGCAGATCCACCACGCCCTTGAATTGCGCCTTCCCGCCGATAGCAATCTGAAACTCCGGGGCGGAAGATTCGAGGTTCTCGCGAATCGAAGCAACCGCTGCGGCCACATCGGCATGTTCCCCGTCGGCCTTGTTGATGAGAAATGCCCGACCGCGGCCCGTCTCTTTCATGTAATTGTAGAGTCTGATCGCAGGAATTTCCACTCCACTTGACGCATCGACAACGAACAAGGATACATCGCACACGCTCATGGCGCCGACCGCCTCGCCTATGAAATCTGAGTAGCCTGGGGTATCGAGGAGATTTATTTTGAACTGCTTCCACTCAATCGGAGTGATCTTTGAAATTATGGTCTGGTGACGTTCAACTTCTATTGGATCGTAATCTATAACAGAGTTTCCTTCCACAACCCTTCCCATCCTACCTGTAGCGCCTGATGAAAAAAGCGCCGCTTCCACGAAAGAGGTCTTGCCAACCCCCTTCGCACCGATCAACGCGATATTTCTGATGTTCGAAGTCCCGTAAGTCTTCACCGTCTCCTCCTTTTAGCCAGAGCGGCCATGGAAAAAAGATAGAACAGAATCTTCAAAGGCTGAGTTCTTTAGCCATCATAGGATGCAAAAGCAACCCTGAAATTATGCTGCTGCAGCTTATCTTCTTTTTTTGCGAAGAAATAAAAAAGGACAGGGGAGCCATCTCACGACGGTTCCCCTGCTTAAGAAAGGAGGGTTAGGGATCTTGTTTTCTATTTTCACACGTTATAATGCGTGATCGTGCTCTGTTTCTGTCTCAGGAGGTCCGCCTCAAAGTCCGCCAGCGCATAGGGGTCGTGCCTCTCAAGGGAAGTACGAGCCTCCATGTACTGCACCCTGCAATCCTCCATAAAATCCAGCAACTCTTCGCGCCTTTCACGGGAGCTGGTATCATCATATTCTATGCGGGCGTATTCATGGTTGATCGAGCTGGTCGCCATCTTAAGCTGCATCTCAAGGATGGTTCCCTGGGTTGAGCCTTCCTCGATCTCTACATCCTCGGGGATCAACGCAACCCGTTTTTCCAGCATCTGATTTTCCATCTTCTCTCGCCTCGCCATAACCCCTCCTGTATTTCGCCTTCGGCAAGGTAGAATGCACTTATGATGCCAAGTCGGATATTGACTATAACTATTTGAATTATAAGACTTTAATGGCTTTGAAGATCATTGGATAGGAGGAATTCAGATGTTCTCAAGCCCCTATTTTGGGGTGTTAAAACCCCATTTTAGAAGCAGAGTAATTTACGGAAGTTTAAAAAAAGAAAGGGAGCGAGGATTCTTTAACTCTTTAAGGAACCTCTGAAAAGCTAGCTGCAACAATAACTTCGACCATGAACAATTGACCATCGACCAAAACCACCGATCGCAGCTGTTCAATGGTCAATGGTCCATTGTCGCTGATCTTTGATCAGCCTTTTGTAAGATTAGCTTATATCCGCAAATAATCGTTATTAAGATCAAGATCAGAATCAGGATTAAGATGAAGATTGAGAATCAAGATTAAGATTAAGATTAAGATTAAGATATCGGATTAAAGGACCGTAACTATTCAATTTCCTTTAAAATTTGTTTTACAACCGCCTTCGGATCCTTGGACTGATAAACCGGACGCCCTATCACTATATAGTTGGCGCCGGCAGCTATCGCCATTATCGGGGATGAAATCCTCCTTTGATCCTGAGCCGCGGAACCTATCGGACGCACCCCGGAGGTCATGACCAAAAATTTCTCACCGCATGCCTTTCTGATCGGCTTTATCTCAAGAGGGGATGCGAGTACACCGTGCAAACCGCTCTCCTTTGCCATTTTGGCAAAACGAACTACCTGCTCCCTGACCTCGAACTGAACTCCTATATCCCCGAGGGACTCCATGCTCGTCAAAACGGTCACTGCAAAAAGAAGGGGCATCTTCGATTTGCTGCCGGCAGCGAACTGGGCTGCTTCCACCGTCCTCACCAGCATGTCATGACCGCCTGCAGCGTGAACATCGAGCATCGAAACGCCCAACTTGGTGGCAGCTCCCACCGCCTTAGCGACGGTAGAGGGAATATCGTGATACTTCAAATCCAGATAGACCTTGCAGCCGTTATCATGGATCATTTTAATGACATCCGGGCCGAGCGATGTGTAGGTAGGAGCACCGACCTCAAAGGTCTTCACGTCATCTCTTAAAAGCTTTACCATCTTTTCAGCATCTTTCATCGACTCGGCCAAAAGAGCTACGATAAGTTTGTCTTTATTGCTACCCGCCTTTTCTGCCATATAAGCCTCCCATGCAACCGGTCCTTATCCCTTTTTGACTATGCCGGCAATCCTTTCAACCACATCCGCCGGACTGAGGCTCTCGACGAGATCCCCTCTCCTGCTTTTTAACTCCACCTTCCCCGAGGCGAGCCCCTTTTTTCCTACGATTATCCGATATGGAACTCCTATGAGATCCGCATCAGCGAATTTGACTCCCGCCCTTTCATCCCTATCATCGAGGAGAGCCTCGACACCAACGGAAGAGAGGCTGGAATATATTTCAGCGGCAACCCTTTCCTCATCCCCTCCGATCCCCAGGGGTATTATCTCCACGTGAAAAGGCGCTATGGGAAGAGGCCATATGATTCCGTTTTCGTCATGATTCTGTTCTATCGCAGCAGCGGCAGTTCGACCTATACCGATCCCGTAGCATCCCATATAGATCGTTCTGCTCTCACCGTTTTCATCCAAATAGGAGGCATTCATAGGAGAGGAATACTTCATGCCAAGATAAAAGACCTGCCCGACCTCGATCCCACGATATTCCTCAAGATGCCCTCGGCATCTGGGGCATCCATCGCCGGCGACCGCCCTTCTTATGTCCGCAAATTTTGTGATATGAATATCGGCGCAGTTGACCCCCACTAGGTGCTGGTCGTCTTCGTTAGCACCTACCACAAAATCGGAAAGAGAGGCTATTTCGTTATCTGCATAAACCGGAATTTTCAACCCGACAGGACCGGAGAATCCAGACGAAGCGCCTGTGACCTTGCGAACGGTATCTTCATCGGCCAGATGACACCACTCGCAGCCTATGGCCTCTTTGAGCTTCGATTCTTTCAGCGATCTGTCGCCGCGAACAAGCCCGGCAACAGGACCAAGATCCGTATCAAAAATAAGAGTCTTCACCAGAGCGCCTTCATCGCATTTGAGAAAAGCTGAAACATCCTCGACGCTCTTGTGGCCCGGGGTATGAACTTTCTCGAACGAACCTGATTTTTTAGAGGACTTGCCGGAGGAATTACGTACCTCGGCCTTTTCCACGTTCGCCGCATATTCGCACGAATCGCATGATACGATTTCATCCTCGCCCGACTCAGCGAGCACCTGAAACTCGTGCGAACGCGAACCGCCTATCGTCCCAGTAGTGGCTTCAACTGGGCGATACCTCAACCCACACCTGGTGAAGATCCTCTTGTACGCATCGTACATAACATCGTATGTTCTGTGTGCTTCCTCCTCGGTCCTGTCGAAGGAATAGCCGTCCTTCATGATGAACTCCCTGCCGCGCATCAGGCCGAATCGCGGACGCACCTCGTCACGAAATTTGGTCTGGATCTGAAAGCAGTTCTTGGGAAGATCACGATAGGAGCGAACGTAGTTTCTCATAAGATCGGTGATAGCCTCTTCGTGCGTGGGTCCGATGCAAAATTCGCGATCATGCCGGTCTTTGAATCTGAGCAACTCCTTACCATACATCTGCCATCTTCCGGTTTCCTGCCATATCTCGGCTGGCATGACTATAGGCAGAAGCAGCTCCTGCGCGCCGCCCGCCGCCATCTCCTCCCGCACAATCTGTTCAATCTTTCGAAGGACGCGAAGGCAGAGAGGCAGGTAGGTATAAACGCCTGACGCCATCTTCCTTATGTATCCTGCGCGCAGCATGAAGCTGTGGCTTTTGACCTCGGCATCGGCGGGGGTCTCTTTCATCGTTGGAATGAGCAAATTCGAATATTTCATATCAAAAAACCTCTCGATAAATTATTTTTTATCCATCTCCTCAGCGATCTTTTCGACCTCCGAAACAAGAATTTTTTCTATGTCGGCCTCATCGCAGGTGGTCAAAATCTTTCCCGCCTTGAATATGACGCCCTTGCCATCCCCTCCGGCGACGCCGATATCGGCTTCCTTTGCTTCGCCTGGGCCGTTAACCACGCAACCCATCACAGCGACCTTTATCGGCGCCCTGATACCTATGAGACGATCCTCTATCCTGCGTGCAAGCCCCTCCAAATCTATTTGGGCGCGTCCGCAGGTGGGACAAGAAACAACTTCGGGGAAGGGCCTTTGCCTTATCCCGGCGTCTGCAAGTATCTCGTAGGCAGCGCGAACCTCCTGCACGACGTCCGCGGTGAGGGAGACCCTGAGAGTATCGCCTATTCCATCCAGGAGTAGTGTCCCTATTCCAAGCGCGGATTTAATAGCGCCGGCGAGCAGGCTGCCCGCTTCGGTGACTCCCAGATGCAGAGGATAATCCACCTTGTCGGAAAGCATCCTGTAGGATTCTATTGTATCGAGAACGTTGGAAGCCTTCACCGAAATCTTTATATCGTGAAAATCCATCCCCTCCAAAATCCTCACATGGTGAAGCGCCGACTCCACCATAGCCTCAGGAGTGGGCTTGCCGAATTTTTTCAGGAGATGTGGCTCCACCGAACCTGAGTTCACACCTATCCTGATAGGCACTCCCCTACTCTTCGCCGCCTCTATCACCGTTCTCAACTTTTCATCGGAACCTATATTGCCTGGGTTGATGCGAACGCAATCCACACCGGAATCTATCGCCTTGATTGCGAAGTCGTGACGAAAGTGTATGTCAGCAACAAGAGGTATCGATATTCTGAACTTTATCTCTTTCAAGCTGTCGGCCGCCCCCTCGTCTGGAACAGCGACTCTCACGATTTCACACCCGGCCCTGGTAAGCCTATCTATCTGCGCCACTGTGGCATCGACATCCGATGTCCTGGTGTTGGTCATGGACTGAACTGATATCTGCGCACCGCCGCCGACCTCGACATCGCCGACCTTTATTTTTCTTGTGATACGCCTAGACATTCTTTTCATGCCTCCTTCTAACAAGATCCGAGGCCAGGACTGAAGTTATTATCGAGAGAAAGAGAAAAGCAGCGGTCCCTACCGCGCCGCCTGCTGTGGTGAATGAACATGAGGCCGACGATTCTGCATCACCGTTGGAGCCATCATCTTCAGAGGCGCAGGGATTTGGTGTATCGATCGTAGCGGATGCCATCTCTATGGTATCACCGCCCTTGCTGCACTTCACTGTGGAAGCACCGGAGGATGAAGTAATTATGCCTGTCTCAAAACCTCTCGGCTTGATGATGTTGGGTTCGAAACCCGAGGCCCCTGTGTACGCGGAATTAAGAGGCTCATATGAAACCTGATAAGGGACGCCGGGAAGAATTCCATACAGGTAATATTTTGCCCCCCCTTTGCACCCGGAATGAAGAACCCCGGAAACGAACGACCTAGAATCCGTTCTTGCAATATCTTCTTCGACATCCGCACGCGACGCTATTACGTTTACGCCTTTGAGAGGCTTACCGTCGGCATCGAAAATCTCTCCGGTTATGAGGCAAAAATCGCTCTGAAATTCTGTGCTCGGATATATCCAAGAAACCGTGACTCTGTCATCCATGCTCAGAGCTCCCTGCGTGAAAGTAAGGAGCTCCGGATACATCGTCGGTATATACTTACCCTTCTCACCACATTCACCACCCCTCGTATAGAGAGTTCCCTCTCTACCGCACTCTTGAGCTATCGAGTCATTCACCTGGCTGTGATCAAGATTGATCATGTGCCCTATCTCGTGGAGTATGGTCGCCTTAAAAAGTTTTTCCGCCACATCACTTTCTGGGGCGAGTTTTCCATCATCCAGCACATATCCGTTGAAGAGAGCAAAACCCTTCGTGATATAGAGTCCGGAGTAATCAGAAAGCAGCGGAGCTGATAGACCAACTACAGTCGCCCTGTTAGAAGCCCCGAGGAGCTTAGCGGTTATATCCCCATCTTCGTCGAAGATGATGGAGCTCACCCCGGAAGATGCACTGAGATATGGATGAGAATTTTGAGAAGTCACATCCGCCGGCAGATTCCCTTCGTAGTGCGATTTGAAGGTCGAGGTTTTGACAGGCTCACCTTCGGCATTAGGTATAGTAATATCCCTCCATGTATCCAAAGCCTCATTGACCCAATCCTTACCTGTGGAATTTTCAACGCTATTTGAAACCCGGCCAGGATCTAAATACCAATTCATGGTGTCGTTCTTCCATCTAAGAGCGACCCCGCTGTCGTTGATCACATCTACAGCAAATGGCCCTCCTGCATAGGAATGGGTTTGAAGAAAAAAGATGAAAAGGGAAAAACCCGCCGCGAGAATTTTTTTCACAGCCCCTCCCCATTCTCTATTCTCCTGACCAGATCGGAGAGCAGGCTGTAGTCTATAGGGCCCGAAGTCGGAGCCGAAGCACCGGAGAACTCGATCGATTTGGCGAGGGATGTGCCAACCGCGCCCGTGAGTAAATTTTTGTTTCCTCTGCCGTTTAATACTTTGACCGAGCCATCGGCAGCGATTGAAACCTTGAACGCACCCTGCTCCAGCCCGACGGGGGCGCGCAAGCCCATGGATGTCTCCTCGGATAGAAAGACCAGGTAATCCGAACCAACCTTGTAGAGCGGCAATCCGTAGATATAAGGGGCGTTGAATTTTTTAGAATTAGAAAGGCTTCCGCCTACCTGCGTAAACTCTAATTCTTCCCTGATATCCCCCTTTAGAACTTCACTAATCTCAAAAGTATATTTCGTCGCAAAAATTCCATTCGGCAATCTTTTCGGAGCCACCCCCAAACACCTTCCCCGAAAGACTACATCCGAACCGGCGACCATTTCTTCAAGATTGACCGGCAAGATAGTCGCAGCATCCGCAACGAAAATTGCGAACAGGGAGATGCAGAGGAAAGCGGCACAGGCACTCGTTTTGATTTTCATCGGAATCTCCGAGGTAACTTAGGGCAAGCTAATTGGAAGAGCAAATAAAGTCAATAAGATCAGGGGTTTTGGAAATAAAAAAGGGCCCGACGCGCATATGTCGGACCCTTCGGCTAATTCAATCAAGAACAAACTTATATAGCATCCTCATCGACAGGAACCGAGGCATCCGCCGGGGGCTCCTCGCCTCTCATCAACTCGATGGTATAGGTAGCGCAGCTCTCACCAAACTCACCCGCATCGTCGGCCTCCATAACTTCACAGCTTCCTTCGATGCCGCCTTCGACGAAGGTCAGATAGTACACCCGCTGAACGCCCATGATAACTGACATGAGAACTATCGATCTATCTTTTAGCCTGGAGGAAAAGAGACGTGAGTAACCTTCGAAGGTAGCATTCACAAACGAGCCACCCTCCTCGTCCTCTATCTTCACCGCCAGCTTGTTCTCCACGCCGGCCTCATCGGATATAGATTCACAGCTGTTGTTATCGAGAGTCATGGTGCCGACATAGTAGCCGGAGTTCGGCCCGAAGCGCTTGCCCTCACTGGGCTGACCCGGCCTGTCTATACCACGGCCAAAACCTTCGATGGCATCGGTGTCCCTATCGAACGCCGCGCATGACGAAATGAGCAAAAGAGAAAGAATCGCCAGAAACAGCCTGAATCCCATATACCCTCCCAGGTAACTTGAGTGTGCACGCCGCACACTGCGATGGTTAGTGAAGTTCTCCCATATGATGTATCGTCTCTCCCCCGAGAAAGTTGCTACTTTTTTTAATACTTTTAAAGTGCTTATTTTACAAGTAGTTATGAGCGTAGAGAGCCTATGATAAAGCGCCCGCAGCGTTCGCACACATAAACGGAGTTGGGATTTCTCTTCATCTCGTAGGCAAGCCCGCTCGACAGCTGCATATTGCATCCGTGGCATATGCCATCGTTGGCCTCGACCAGAGCCTCGCCGTAATGGCTGATAAGCCTGTCAAACCTCGAGAGCATGCTCCCTGAGAGCTCATCCCTTGCAAGCTCTATCTTTCTCGCCAGCCCTTTTGCACCGGATGACTTTTTTGCCTCCAGGAGTTGAAGCGTAACAAGGATATCGGCCTCCCATTTGGTGGCGCGCCCTGCGAGCATATCCACCTTCACATCGGCAAAAAGCGCAGCAATCTCCTTGGCATCTTTCGCCTTCATGATGTGATCGCGGAAATCGGGATCTGCGAGTTTGGAAACGAGTCCGGCAAAGAGCCTGTTGAAAAGACCCGGCTGTTCCGGCTGCCACAGGATCAGGACTATGATATGAACATCGCCGCGGTCAGGAGCACCAAAATCTATTCCCTGTTTATGCCTTCCAATCGCTATAACGGGCTTCGGACCGACTTCCAAACGGGCATGGGGAATGGCGATGCCATCGCCAAGCGCTGTCACTGCAAGATCTTCCCTCTCGAGAACTCTTTTCAACGCCTCCGCCTTCTGCGGGATGAGATCCTTCCGGTAAAGGAGATCGATGATATCCTCAATTGCCGCCTTCTTGCTTTTATTCGTCATATCTTCGATCACATGTCCGGCGTCGAGAAGTTCCCCGAGCGGCACAACTTTCACATACTCGCTGACCATATATCTCTGCTCCTTTTCATGCTGATGGTTTAATGCTTTGTTGAAACAAAAACGCCAGCTAGGAAAGAAAATCCATACGCCTGTATCGTTTTACAGTCAAGAAATTCTGGGTCAAAAAGGAAGTCGCCCTATGAAATTTAGCGCCTTGTTATCATCCGGAATCCAAAGGATATTACACTTCCACAAGACCTTGCTGCACTCGGAAATCAGCCGATCCGGATGTATTTTCAGCAGCTCTTTCTCCGGATCGATCCTGCAAAGGATATTGTGGGCGGTCGCCGAAAGAACGACCCTGTCGTTCCCCCTGATTCTATGCGTCTTATGAACTATATCCTTTTTATCCGCTTCATCCTCGGAAAAAGTAACACAGTTGTATCTCTCCATGTGTTCTTCAAGCCTTATGAGAACCAAATCCTCAGCAATCTCAAAGCAGCCGTCAGGATAGTCGTCCGGACAGGAGTCGCGCTCAACCCACTCTATCGCGGATATCGATCCCATCGAGCCGTGGTATGATGAAATAGCGTGAGCGCATTCAGCATTTGAAGCGGCAAATGAAAATACGCAGAGCGACAAGGCGCTCGCAAATAGGGATCTCAAGATTCTCCCGACAGCCATGACACACACTCCTCCCAGATATATTTTCGGCAATTTTCAATTTTTGTTGCTCAGTCATTTCCCTCCCTCCAACCTTTATTTAAGGGCATTGGGGGAAAATAGGCAGACTCGTCCGGGCTCTGTCTTCCGGATTTTTCTCTGAGGATTGAAGGTTGACATATGTAATTCATGCCGATACTCGAATCCGAACGATGAAAATTGGAATCCCCATACCATCCCTTCTTCTGCTTATCACGGCGCTGATCTTTCCCTGCGACATGGCCAATTCGGAGCCATCCCAGGAACATCCCCTTGGAAACGGAATAGTGACTCTATACAGGCCGGACAAGGATGAGAGAGCCACATTCGCTTATCGGGATAAAAACGGCGCATACGACAGGGATGCCCTTGTCGAGATCGCCCATTTCTTTCGTTGCCGCCTCACAGATGAAGAACACGAGATATCCCCCAAATTGATTGAGTTGCTGGACGCCATGGAAGATCATTTCGACGCCCCTGAGATACAGCTGATCTCGGGATACCGCAGCCCTCTCAGGAATTCCATCATGAGCGCTAGAAGCAGGCGCGTGGCAAAAAAGAGCCTCCATACCGAAGGTATGGCCGCGGATATAAAAATAGCGGGCATCTCCAACAGACGCATCAGAAGCTTCGCTTACCGATTGGGCCGCGGGGGCGTAGGATACTACGGCCAAAAATCCTTCGTCCATGTGGATACCGGACCGGTCAGAACATGGGGCTGGATGCCGCCCGCACTTGCCGGCAGGCGCTTGGCAGGTACACAGAAGTAAGCCCGGCTTCAGGATAAACGTTTGAGTATGTCAGGAATCGGTCTGAAAAATTCTACTCCACATTCCGCGTCACCGCCTTCAAGCTCTTTCACCCACCTTGCATAAGCCTCCGCCGCATCGCTGGCCGACCCTCCGAAGGCAACGGAGAGGTGATCGCCTATTTCGACATCCACATCTGTAACGATCTTGATTCCAAGGGCGCTGGCGTCGAGGACGCGTGCCCTCTCCCATTTCCCCGAACCCTGCGGGAGAATCCAAACCTGTGCATCGACCTGAAAACGGGGAGCGCGGCGCACGTCAGCCCTTCCCTTATACAGATTCCTATAAGAGGAATCATAACGGGCGCGCTTGCCCGGATCCTTCAAGACCTCATAGGCCTCGTTTATATCCTTGGCGCACTCCTCATCACCTCCGAGATCAGGATGCATTTTAAGGGCATACATCCAGGTCTTATACACCGCGTTGATTATTTCGAGCGGAGCATCCGGCGCAACGCCAAGCAATCTGTAATAATCTTTTTTCATTCCTTTGAATCGCCTCGATACACAGCTGTAAAAAATTCCACTGCTCTCAAATTAAAAAATTCAGAAAACTCTTCTTCTCTACAGGAGAGACGAGTTCACTCCAGGTCCTTCCGCCATAGCGAATTTTTATGGGAACCTCCGAGCCTCCGTGGTCAGCGTAGGTCGCGCATATGGACGCCACAAGGTTGACATCCCTTATGGACTTCGGAGAGAGCACTATCGCAGCGGGGCCAGGGAGAACATCGGAGATTAAAAGCGCCCCCAGAGATTCGGGAAGCGCCTCGATCTTCTGATTATTTTTTTCATTCCTTCCGACGATAGCCTTTACCCCGTTCTCGAAGCGAAAAAACCTTCCGAGTTTCAGCAGCTCCACGTCATCGCACCCTGCTTCCGGCAAATCATGAAGTAAAACCTCGAGCCTCTTCGAAAAAGCCGGATCCGTAAGAAGGCAGCCCCCCGCAGGCTGAATGTAATGAACAATTCCATATTTCTTCGCGAGTTCCATCTGAGGCTTTCGCGAACGCCCGCTTATCGCACCAAGGCGCGATCTGTCGATCAACCCCTCCCTCTCCGGTTTCGTGGAATCGAGGAGCCTCGCTGATAGAGGCCTAAGAAGTATTTCGGAGCAGCCGGAATTTTTCGCCACCGTATCGAGAGACCGCCTATTCTGGGACATCGGCCTTTCGTTTAAAACCTCGCCGGTCGCAACTATATCGAAGCCCTCGGTTACCGCTATCTCCCCCGCCTTGCGAACCATCATGGCATGGCAGTCTATGCAGGGATTCATATTCTTGCCGCGGCCATGTGGAGGATTTTTGACCATCGCAAGATGCTCATCGGAAATATCCACGATCCTTATGGGAATTTTCATCTCTTTGGCTGCATCCTCGGCATTTTCAGATCCAAAAAAGGGGGTGGTGAAGGTAAGTCCGACCACCTCGATCCCCTGTTCCTCGAGCATACGTACTGCCAAAAGGCTGTCTAAGCCGCCGGAAAGAAGTGAAAGCGCCCTTATTTTTTTACCCACGCGATGTCTCCCTATTCCTGTTCGCCTGTAGCTATTCAATGGTGAGGCATAATTTAAGAGAGAGACAAAGGCAATAGAAAGGGTTGAAACTATTGATACAAAATAGAACCGATAATCGTCATTTTTCACATTTTGTAGATAAAGCCGCGATTGACGCAAGCGTAAATCTGCTCTAGATATATTAGCATGGAAAAACTCAACATACCGAAGTTCGACCCCCCGCTGAATGTTCTGGCGGTGGACGATGACGCCACCAATCTCCTGATAATCGAAAAGATGCTCAAGCCCTATGGTTGCATCGTGGAAAAAGCTGCTTCCGGCCAGGACGCGCTAAACAAGGTCTGGAAAAAACTCCCGGATATCATCCTCCTCGACGTTATGATGCCGGGGATGGATGGCTTCGAGGTCTGCAGGAACCTGAAGGGAAAGGAAAGCACGAGACTCGTTCCGATAATCATCGTCACAGCGCTTCATCAGAAGGAAGACCGAATAAAAGGAATCCAAGCCGGCTGCGATGATTTCATAAGCAAACCGATCGAACGCCTAGAGTTAATAGCCAGGGTTCACGCATTGGGACAGGTCAAGCGCCTCAACGACGATCTCGACCATGCCGAAGCGGTCGTCCTTAGCCTCGCGCGCGCAGTCGAGGCAAAGGACCACACCACTGGCAACCACTGCGACAGACTGATGCGCCTCAGCAGGGCATTCGGCGAATATCTTGGGCTGGATGAGCCCGACATCCGCACTCTAGAGCGGGTAAGCATACTTCACGACGTGGGCAAGATAGGAATCCCAGATTCGATCCTGCTCAAGCCCGGGAAGCTCACCGAGGATGAATGGGAGATGATGAGACAGCATCCCATACTGGGGGAGGAGATATGCCACCCACTGCGCTCTCTTTCCGACGTTTGCCCGGTGATCAGGCACCATCATGAAAAATGGAGCGGTATCGGATATCCCGACGGACTTATGGGGGAATCAATCCCTTATCTGGCTCGCGTTTTTCAGATACTCGACGCCTTCGACGCGCTGACCAGCGAACGCCCGTACAAAAGGGCGTTTTCAGCTCAGGACGCCCTGAAAACCATAGAGGATGAATCCTCGATGGGATACTGGGATCCAACGCTTGTAAAAAAATTCCGGGAGTTTTTAAATTCACGGGACGCCTCGAAGCCGTTGTGAAGAAGATGTCACGAACGAGAGGGATCTAGATTGAAAAAAAACTTCTTCTGTTATCCTTTCATTATCAAACGACCCAAAAAAAACAGCAACTACCGTCTCATATCTCTAGCGGTTGTGGCTGCCGTCATTTCCATCGCCTTCGCATCCTGTTCGAAAAAAAACGACCCCGAGCCGATAAAATCACTGGCGACATCCGTCACGCTGGAAGTAAACCCATCAAAACCCTCGATCAATTTTATCACCTGGAATGAGGACTATCTGCATGCCATGCGTGAAAAAATCCCAGCCTTCGAAAAGGAAAACGGCATAGAGGTAACTTGGAGGCTTCTGAGCGAAGATGTGGTGCGCGAAAAGGTTTTAATTGATCTGGCATCCGGCGCAGGAGAATACGATCTAGTCCTTACCGACGTCTGGATACTTCCGGAACACGTACATTTCGGATATCTGGAGCCGCTTGATGAATTCGCAAAATCGGATCCGGCTTTTAAGAAGGATTTCTGGTATCCGGAATTTCTCGACGCACTCACCTACGAAGACCACCTTTATGCCCTTCCAACGGAGAGCTTCGGCGCCGCGATGATGATCAGAAAAGACCTGCTCGAGAAAAAAGGAATTTCTATTCCCAAGACTACCGACGAACTCGAGGCCGCTGCAAGAATGCTGACGCTTGATTTAAGCGGCGACGGCAAGATCGACCTCTTCGGCGCGGTTTCCAGGGGAAAGGCCGGAGAGGAACCGACCATAGTGGTCTCCGGATTCGCCTGGGCATATGGGGGAAGTTGGTTTGAAGGGGGAGCTTCAACAGCTTCAGAGATACGCACCAAGCAGGCCAAGCCGTCATTCAACTCACCTGAATTCATAGCGGGATTTAAAAAATACTGCGACCTGCTGCGCAAATTCGGCCCTCCGGGAATTAAGGACTACAGCTGGTACGAAATAATAGAGCATGGCAAAAAGGGGACCGCCGCAATAATACTCAACTCGGATTTCAACGTAGGCGCTCTCGACAGACCATCTATCGGGATGAGGGAGAAATACATAGCCGCCCTTCCCGTCAAAGGACCGGCAAGGTATACTCAGGAAGCCTTCGCAATGGGTTACGGAATAAACAAGCACTCCCGCAATAAAAAAGCAGCATGGCAATTTTTGAAGTTTTTGACCGGCACGGATTTCATGGAGGACGTGGTAAAAAATCACGCCACATCCATCGCAATACGATCCCTGCGCGAGGGAGACCTCTACAGGGAGATGCACCCATACAAGACCGATGATGACAAGTTCGTTTTGGAGGAAAGCATACGCTTGATAGACTGGGATTACATGCCGAAGATTCCGGAGTACTCCGTAATTTCCAACATGTTGGGCACCGCCACCTCCGAAGTAATAGCCGGAAAGAAAAACCCTAAGGAGGCGATGGATCATTTGAACAACTCCGTATTTAAACTTATGAAGCAGTCGGGCTATTATAACTGACGGGAGCAAACGAGGCTCACCAATGTTTAAAAAGATAAAAATTAAATTTTTGATTCCAATACTCCTCCTCCAGCTGGTCGCCCTCGGCGTACTTGGCTTCATAGCCCACCGATTCAGCAGCGATCTCTTGACCACCTTGGCCGAACGCGAGTTCAATCTCACAATAGAATCAACCAGACAGCACATAGAATCTGCAATCAAGGACAGGCTGGACAAATCCAAGGCATTGCTGAACAACGCGGTGTTCATAAAGTTCAATGCGGCACAGTTTTATAAAAGCGACGCCGACGTGGCTGTTTTCAATTTCCAGAAAGGAAACGGACTAATCTTCTCCGAACCCGAGGTCGGGGGCCTCGTCAACTACCCAATCGGACTTCTCGCCAATGAAGGCAACAGGGGCATATCGAGCATGGGTCTCTTTCCATCACAGGAATACGTCGGCAGTGACGGGATGGTTCGCCAGCACGTCTATCTCGGCGGATCGAACGATATCGACTTTGAAATCGCATCCCCTGAGAAGCTCGACAGATCACAAGCCGAGTGGTTCAAGGCTGCCATGGCTGGCAACATCTTCGTGGGACGCCCCCAGGAGATGCCGCTGTATCTGAGAAAATACGATCCGGTCGAAATAGAGTCGGAAGAAGTGGAGAAAAAAGAAAACCTGATAGTCATAGCTATGCCTCATAAAATCGGCGACGCTACCGTAGGGGTTCTGATGGTGACCACTCCCCCTGATTTCATATACAATGCCCTGCCGGACCATGAAAGCTCAGCGCTGATAATGCTCGTCGATTCCAATGGAAACATGATCGCAGAGAGCGGCAACCTCTCTCTTGAAAAATCGATTCCATCTTTCGATCCGGCCAGAGTTACGGCCAGCGGAGCCGACTCGATACACGAAGAAGAGGATCTTCTGGTCTTGCACGAGCCGATCGACGAATCCGGATGGACTCTTTCGATGTTCGCAAAGAAAAGCGATATCTACGGCGCCGTATATAAACTCAGAAATAATATTCTGTTCATAGTAGCGATCTCAGTCACCATAATGGCACTCTGCGTATTCTTCATCATAGGCAAATTGCTCCGGCCGATCATAAAACTGACAAACGCCTCCGACAGGATGGCCGGTGGCGAACTCGGGCTGCAAATCGACAAGAGTTCCGACGATGAAATAGGAAGGCTGACTGAATCATTCAACAAGATGAGCACCTCAACCAAAAAGATGCATGACAGGCTCGCCCGCATAAACTTCGTCAGGAAGCAGATGCTGCAAATAATCAGCCACGAGCTTAAAACCCCCCTCAACGGAATCATAGGATTCTACGAGCTGATGAAGGATGAAATCATGAAAGGTTCCTCCTCCAGCATGGAGGAGTTTCAGGAATGTTTCGATGGCTTGGGCGGAAGCATCGAAAAATACAGAATGCTCGTCGAAAGGCTCACTAAAACCACGAGTGTGATGACGGGCGAAATGAAGGGGATCGATGAGGTGGATGAACCATCGTCGCTTATGGAATCTCTGCAAGCCGCTGTCGATGAAGCCAAAAGGCACCGCAGCTCGATCGAACTCAAATTCGACATGGAAGATTTTGCCGCAACCAGGGTCGCGGCTCCATTTGGGGCGGTGAAGCTGATCTTCGAAGAGGCCCTCTCCAACGCGATAAAATACTCTCCAGCTGATAGCCCGATAGAGATATTCCTATCCAGAGGTGACTCAGAGGCAATAATAGAAGTACACGACAACGGAACAGGTATCCCTCAAAAATATCTGGATGAGGTCATAGAACCTTTCTTCGAAGTCGCCGATTCTCTCTACCACTCCAGCGGAAAATACAAAGAAGGAGGAGGCGGACTCGGCCTTGGTCTTACAATCATAGGAAATGTTCTCAGGAGATGCGGCGGCAAGATGAGAATCGAATCGAAGGAAGGAAAAGGCACCTCCCTCATCATCTCCCTTCCGTTGGCATAGATAAAATTATTACAAAGAAATGTGCCCTGCCCAGCCAATCGCACGCCGATAAATCATTTTTTCCTATTGTGAATATCGAGCCCCGCTTTGGCCAGAAGCTCTAGGACCTCGCTCTTGGAACGACCGGTCTCCTTGGCTATGCGACTGATATCATCAACCAGCCCTCTAGATAGATAGAAGGCGTAGCTCTGTTTGCGACTCTTGCTATCCGGTTTCTGTTTTTTCTCGATCAAAGGCATCTGGGCCTCCTCTCCATCTGAGCTTATATATTGTAACAGGCATTGCAAATTGAATTCAATCTTTGACTTATATTTTAGAATATATTAGAATTTATATAGGAGAACAGATGAAATATAATAATTTCAGGGAGTTAGAAAAGAAAGTGAGTCTTCTCAAGAAAAGGTGCCCGTGGGTGGCTATGCTGCTTCTTCATTGCTTAAAAACACGCGACCCCAGGGCATTCCGTGCCATGCGCGTCATGCTAGCCCGCCTGAGCCTCAACGAGGCATGAGCAGTTCAGTCAAGCGTCATTCAATGTCTTTATGGTGAAGTAAAAGGAGCTGCCTCGCCCGACCTCGCTTTCAACCCAGAGCTCCCCGCCCATTAATGAGACCAGCCCCACCGATATTGGGAGACCAAGGCCGGTCCCCTCCTCTCCCTGCTTCGAATTAATCTCGGATGAAATCGATATGCCGCGAACGATGTCATTGATCCTCTCGCTGGAAATTCCAGAGCCGCTGTCCTTGACTGAGAATATTATATCACCGCGTTTCGAGCTTCTATTGGAGGCTGCCTCCAAGAGTATGCTGCCGCGCTCCGTGCATTTCTGAGCATTGCTGAGCAGGTTTATCAGAACCCTGGAGAGTTTATGACCGTCGGCGTTTACCACCTTGCGCAGATCATCCGAAATCACCACCTTGAGCTCCACGCCCTTCTCAGCACACTGCGTCCTCACTGTTGCGGCGGCCTCCTCCACGATATCTGCGATGTTGACGTGGGATGGGTGAAGAACCATTCGCCCGGATTCCAGCCTGAAGAGATCCAGGACCTCGTTTACCAGATGAAGCATGTTCTGGCCGCTCTTTCTGATTATCCCGAGGCTGTGTTTTCTCTCCTCATTGCTTTCCGAAGATTCCAGTTCCTCGGAAAGACCGATTATGCCCGCAAGCGGAGTTTTCATTTCGTGGCTCATATTCGTAAAAAATTCGCTTTTCATGCGCCCCAGTCCGCCAACGCTCCAGCTTCCCGGACGCCTGAAGCGGAAAGCGCCAGCGATGACCGCAAACAGGAGCACAGCAGCGATGACTTGGGCTATGACCATTGCGCAGATCGTGTAAAAAAAACGGGCTTGCTCCGCATGGGCAACCTTATTTTCAAGAGATGAAACGGATGGAAGATTCAGGGGAATATTCCCCAAAAACATTTTGAGAATCGGGCCAAGGCTCTCGGCGGAAAAAAACCTTAGTTGTTCCACTATAGCCGCGACTGAATACCTTGAAATGAGATGCAAAATTGCGACATTCATAAGCGCAGATAAGGCTAGCGCGAGGAGCACGAAAAAAAACGAGCGCCTGGATAATTTATCCCTCAATATTGGTGACATAGGGGCTCAGATATAAGTTTTTTCATCACCGCTGAAAAGTTTTTTCTGGCGCAAAAACACCCAGCCCACCGATCGAAATCCGCGAGAGCTCTACAACTAACCAATATATAAGACTTTTATAGCAACTTGCAGAGCGTTTGAGAGCGGAGAAATGCCCCTTGAAGTCGAATGGCAAATTTCATACAAGCCGCGGATGGTCGTAAACCCATTCAAAGAAAGAAAACCCCTGTCCGGCTTCACGACATTTCGCATCGGGGGCCCCGCCCCAATAGCCGAGGTCTCTTCGCCAGAAGAGCTGCTCGACGCAATTGGAGATGCAAACTCGCGCGGCCTTGACTGGATCGTAATAGGGCATGGCTCAAACATACTCGCGCACGATGAAGGAGTCGATAAGGGAGTTATAGTTTTTTCCGACGATTCGGAACCGAAGCTTAAAGATTGCATCATAGAGGCTTCAGCTGGAATCCCGCTCGCGACTCTGATAGATTTTTCGCAGCTGCACTCCCTATCCGGCTTGGAAAACCTAGCGGGAATTCCGGGGAGTCTCGGCGGGGCCATAGCGGGCAACGCTGGCGCTTATGGATCATCCATATCGGACTGCATATACGAGATTGAAATCGCCACGAGAAAAGGAAATCCGCTTAGAATTCCCAAGGAAAAACTCTCATTCTCATATCGCAACAGCGCAATAAAAAGGGAGCGGATCCCGATTCTTCGGGCCATTCTTAGGCTCACCGTGGGAGAAAGATCCGAGATATCGGAAAGAATTGCGGAACGCATCGAGGATAGAAAAACCAAACACCCGGATTACAGAGTCGTGCCCACCGCGGGCAGCTTTTTCAAAAATCCGCTGAATTCGGACGGCGACAGAGTCGCCGCAGGAAAACTTCTGGATGAGTGTGGATGTAGAGGGATGAGGATAGGAAAAGCCACTACATGGCACAGGCACGCCAACATCATAGTCACCGACGGAAAATCCTCCTACGCCGAAGTCCGAGCACTCGCCACCATGATGGCTGAAAGAGTTCGCGAAAAATTCGGGATATCGCTCGAAAACGAAGTTCTTTTCCTGATCTGATGATCTCAGCAAGGATGTGTTCCGCAGGAAAAAACAATATCTGCGCAAGAGGAATTAATTTCAGAATTAAATCACGATCCCTTGCTCATCGCCATCAGGCTTTTGATCTCAGCGGAACGAAGGTCGCGCCACTTGCCTACGGCGAGCCTTCCGAGCTTGACCGGTCCTATCGCAATACGCTTTAACTCCCTCACCTGACAGCCGATATGCTCGAGCATCCGACGGACCTGGCGGTTTTTCCCTTCGCGGATGCTTATTTCCAAAAGGGTATTATCTCTTTCGCGTTTCTTGAGCGTCACGCGAGCCGGAAGAGTTTTCCCATCTTTAAGAGAGATCCCACTCCGCAGCTTTTCCAGATCCGCATCCGTAGGAGTCCCCTTCACCCATACGCGGTAGGTCTTCCATATCTCGTGACGGGGGTGCGTGAGCAGATTTATGAAATCCCCATCGTCAGTGAGAAGCAAAAGCCCTTCCGATTCGAAATCCAGCCGTCCGACTGAGTTCAGCTTGTCCTTGAAATGCCTGAGCGTGGTCCATATCGTCTCGCGCCCCTCGGGGTCGGACTTCGTAACCATCTGAAATTTCGGTTTGTGAAAGGCGAAGTACTTCCTCTCTGCCTTGACGATGAGCTGTTTATCCTTCAAAAAAACTTTGTCATTAAAGATATCGACCACGGTGCCAAGCTTATTCACAACTACGCCGTTGACCTGCACATCGCCATTTAGGATGGCCTCTTCAGCAGCGCGTCGGGAAAGATCACTCGACAGAGCGATCATCCTCTGCAGGCGCATCTTCTGCGGCAGATCCATCTTGTGCGGAGAAGAATGGATTCTCTTCCCCGGTAGGAATTTCCGATTCGGCCTCCCCTTGTGCCCCGAATGTCTCTGCTGCATCTGATCCCCCCGGAATTAGATCTGCAAGCTGCGGCGCCTCTTTCGGGAAAATGTCCTTTTCGATGCGCCTCAAGCTCTTCAAACTCTGTTCCAAATCATCCAGCGCTTCCATATCCTTGCATTCCGCCTCTTTGTCGGCCTCAAGGGGATAGGCGCGGATGAGCTCGGCAGATTCTTCTGGCTCACCTTCAGGCAAAGCTTCGTCATCGACGATGACCTCGGTTGGTTCATCGCCGTCATCGACCACGCTATCATCCAAAGCTGCAGGAACCGGTTCCCTGGAATCGGTCTGGGTGCGACGCTCGCGCAAAAGATCGTCGACATCTTTCAAGGTCGGAAGTTCTCGCAAGGTGTTCATGTTAAATATTTCCAGAAACTCCTTTGTCGTTCCGTACAAAAGAGGTTGCCCAGGTTCATCCTTGCGACCGACTATGCGAAGGAGCCTTCTGTCGAGCAATGTCTTTAAAACGCCGCCGCTGTCTACGCCACGGACCTTTTCTATCTCGCTTCTAACGATGGGTTGTTTGTAGGCGACTATCGCCAAAGTTTCCAGAGAAGGCGCGGAGAGGCGCATCGGTTTTGGAACGTTGATCTTGCGAAGCCATTCGGAGCAGGAGGGCTTGGTTCTGAACTGATAGCCTCCGGCCACAGTTGCAAGATGCACCCCGCGCTCTGCGGATTCATTCCAATCCTTCTCTATAGAGGCTATACATTCGCGAACAGCGTTTTTCTCAACACCTGTTTCCTGAAGCGCAAGAAGAATCCCGTTCTCGGTTATCGGTTCATCGGCTACGAATATCATCGCCTCGATTATCGGTTTCAGCTCGGACGTTTCCATTATGCTCCTCCCCATATTCTCATTCCATCGAAGGATTATAGCCACTTTCTGATTTTGACTCGGACGAGGAAGCGTTCGACTCCGTGTCGAGCCTGACCAACTTATCTATCTCCTCATCCCCAACCTCTTCCATCACACACTGAAGATGTATCGGGCCGTGGGCCGAGGATTGATATATGCGTATCATCTTGAGTTTGCTCATCTCTAGCAGCGCCAGAAAAGTAACGACTATAAAAGCACGGCTGTAGTCGCCGGCGAGCATGTCATCTATCGTCTTGGTCATTCCTTTTTTTAGCTGCGAGATGATCTGATAGATTCTCTCGTTCACAGAAACCGTATCCATCGCGACGTTGTGAAAATTCTCGGGCGGAATTTTTTTCAGAATATTCGAAAAGGCTGAAATTAAATCGTAGATGTTCCCCTCTATCGGCCCCTCTTCGAGGGACTCGATCTTCTCCGGCGACTGCTGAACGAAGACGTCCCTGTCTAAGAGTTGTCGCTTCATGAGAGCCTCAGAAGCCTCCTTGAACTGCTGATATTCCAGAAGCCTTCTGACGAGATCGGACCTCGGGTCCTCCTCCTCAACCTCGCCGTCATCAGACTCGTCCGGAAGAAGCAATCTCGATTTTATATGGGCGAGTTCGGCGGCCATGAGAAGAAACTCGCCAGCCAGATCGATATCGAGCTCTTTCAGGGTATCGAGGTATCTCATGTACTCCTCAAGAACGAACGAGATCGGAATGTCACAGATATCCAGATCGTTTTTCCTGATCAGGTGCATGAGCAGATCCAGCGGCCCCTCGAATATCTCGAGATTTACCCTGTAATCTCCAGCTGCGATATTAAGAGTCATATACCATCCACGCGGCCGCACCGATACAACGCGACTATTTGTAGTTTATCTTTATGGCCTCTCGAACCTGCTGCATTACCTCGCAGGCCACCTTCCTGGCTCGAGCGGAGCCCTCTCTTGCTAGATTCAAAAGTTCCCCTTCCCTTCCGCTCCAGGAATCGCGCCTCTCCCTTATAGGTTTCCAGAACTTATGCGCATTCTCGATGCACATCTTTTTGCAATCGACACACCCTATCTCAGCCCCTCTGCATTTGGAAGCAACCCCACCAACCGCATCGGCATCGGTGAATAATTTATGATAAGCGAAGATGTTGCAAACAGAAGGATCGCCCGGATCGTCGCGTCGTTTCCTCGCAGGATCGGTTATCGCCTGCATCATCTTCTTCCTGATCTCATCCTCGTCGTCGGAAATGTAGATAGCGTTGCCGAAACTCTTGCTCATCTTGCGACCGTCTATCCCAGGGACGCGCGCAGACTCGGTCAGCAGAGGCTTTGGCTCGATGAAGACCTCCCGCTTCATTATGAAATGGAAGCGCCTCACCAGTTCTCTCGCAAATTCAAGATGCGCAATCTGGTCCTCTCCCACCGGAACGAAATGCGCCTTGTAGATGAGTATGTCGGCAGCCTGCAGGAGCGGATAGCCCAAAAAACCGTATGTGCTTAGATCTTTGTCGGAGAGCTGCTGCTGCATGTCCTTGAATGACGGAACCCTCTCGAGCCAGCCGAGGGGGGTTATCATCGACAGCAGAAGGTGAAGCTCAGCATGCTCCGGCACCCACGACTGTACGAAGATGGTGGATTTTTTGGGATCGAGACCGCAGGCGATCCAATCTTTCAGAATCTCCTCCATCAATGGAAAAATTTCCCCGCTCTCCTCGTAACCAGTAGTAAGCGAATGCCAATCGGCTATGAAATAGAAACACTCGTAATCGTCCTGTATATCCACCCAGTTTTTAAGGGCACCAAAATAATTCCCCCAGTGTAATTTCCCGGTGGGGCGGTTTCCGCTCAGAACTCTTCTCTGGCTCTGCATCTGAAATTTTCTCCTTAAACTAAAATCCGCCCGCAGGCGCTTCCGGTCACGGCAGAAGGTAGTTAGCCACAAAAAACACGGGAATAAGCATGTACCTTAACAACCCGCTCACGAACAGGGCAAGTAAAATAAAGAAGCTGTACCTCGAGAATTTGTCGTATCCACGAAGGCTTGCTACCGGAAGAATACCTCGGAGAACCGTTCCCCCGTCCAGAGGGGGAAGTGGGATCATGTTGAATATTCCAAGGACCAGATTCAGAATTACGCCCATCTCGAAAATAGATAGCGATATGCCGATTACTGAAGAAAGTACCCCGCCCGGCACTAAGTTTGGAAGGATGTAAGGAACCGCAGCATATGTAAGCCGCACGAGGATGGCAAAGACTACCGCCAGAAAGAAATTGCTCAGTGGGCCGAAGGCGGCGACCCAAAGGCTCGACCTCCTTACGTCGCCGCGAAACTCGCTGGGATCGACCGGAACTGGCTTGCCCCATCCTATGACCGGAGCGCCGGTGAGAATCCCAAATATCGGAAGCATCACTGTGCCGACAATATCCATGTGGGCAAGCGGATTCAACGTGATACGGCCGAAGATCCTTGCGGTCCTGTCGCCAAACTTCTCCGCCATAAAGCCATGCGCCGCTTCGTGAAAGGAGAGCGAAAAAAGAAAGAGCGGATAAAAGAGCAAAAGCTCCATCAGTCGATTTTGCATATCCGCTGCAAGTATTTGTATTCCCTCATTTTGTCAACGCAAAGGATAAGTAAATCAACCATTTTGGGGCAGCAGCGCCGCACGCAGGTTGAGAGGATCGAGTTGCCAGATATTTTCGATATCCGACATGGTTTTCCCATATTTGTAAAATACAGGGCTATAGTATGGATCCGTCGCAGGGTCGCCGCTGGGGCGGATTAATCTGAACAGCTCATCCTGATTGAGTCCATGCCCCAGATCGAGCCCCAGCCCGCCTCCCAGCGAAATCCATTCGGCCCTCAAATCCATAGGCGTCATATCGCCGGAATATTTTGGATACGGAGGGGCAACTCCGAGAAAGGCTTCCATCGTCTGCAGATCATTTCTCGCCAGCGGTTCCCGCTCGTAAAACTGCGTCCATCTTGCGGCCAGCTCCGCGCACTTTTTAGCCGAAAATATCTTCGAGGGTACAGGGGCTGTCTCTGGAGCGAGTATGTCGTAAAGCTCGGGATTGTTCCTCCTCCATTTCGCAAGGATTTTCTTGCAGGACTGGGCGGACATTTTATATTCAGCGAGATACATCGAACCCAAATCCTTCATAGCCCGAGGTAAAACAGCTTCGATAAAACCTGCGAGAAGTTCCTCGCCCTGATTTTCCCCACCGGCCATCACCCTGGCTATCAACCTGCCATATTTATCCGAGTAGTCCAGGGAGCCCTGAATTCCCTTGTCCACTCCTAGTATGGTATAAGCCGGGGCAAGGCTGATACCCGTTTCAGCAAAATGGTGACCAAAGGCCGTCGTAACGACGTTTGCGATCTTGCCGCTATACACAATTCTCAGCCCTATCAATACCTCCAGAGCTTTTCTGTCCGCAGAGGAAAGGCCGTATGTATCGCTCAAATACATGGCTATCGCCCTCTTCTGGCGATTGAGCTTTTCACTGGGATTGGACTCCGCCGTATCGATTCCATCCATCCTGATGTTGATTCTGGTATCAAACCACTCCCCATCTTTCAAAAATGCTTCGACGCGCGCGGTATCCCCATCGGCAAATGGTTTATCCGCAGAGAGGCGAACCTCGACGGGAGCGAATCTTCCCTCCTCCATGTAGAGGGGCATCCCTCCAAAAAAGTTGCGATTGATAGATCCCCATGTTTTACGCGCCAGGTCGGTATCGGTCTTTCTGCCAAACAGCATCTCTCGGCCGACTCGAAAGGCGAGCAGCGAGGTAACCTGGCCGTTCCTATATTTTAGTTTAGCCTGCGGAAGTGTCCTGCTCACATTGATGAAAAAGGACTCCGCAGCGGAAGGAAGCCCGAGCTGTGAGAACGGCATCGTAACTGGTACTGGAAATCTTGCTGCAGTGGCTGGAATTGCGGAAACGGGGGAAATCATAGCTGCCTCCTTAAAGTCTGTTGTGGCCGTCCCCCGGCGACGAGTCGGATAATACCACTACGCCCCCAACTGTCAATTAATATTCCAATTTTTCTTCCTTTTCCGGGGGGATCATCGCTGACCATGGACCATGGACAATTGACCATCGACCAAAACCACCGATCGCAGCTGGTCTATGGTCCATTGTCAATCGTCACCAGTCACGGTGGTTACGGCTAGGCCCTAGGATGAAATTTCTTATAGAGCTCCTGTAGGTGCCTTCTGGAAAGATGGGTGTAAATCTGCGTTGTCGCGATATCGACATGCCCCAGCATCATCTGTACGACGCGCAGGTCGGCGCCGCGTTCGATTAGATGGGTCGCAAATGAATGGCGAAGCATATGCGGGGTAACGTTTATCTTTATCCCCGCCTTTCTCGCATAAAATTTGATGATCTCCCATAGGCGCTGCCTGGATATCCTGCCGCCGCGCCGCGAAAGAAAGAGTTCGTCAACAACCATCCCGCGGGCCAGCTTGCCTCTCCCCTCTTCCAAGTATAACGCAATCGCCGCAATTGCCTCCCCCCCCATCGGGACCACCCTCTCCTTCGAACCCTTGCCGAAGGGCATGCAGTATCCCTGCTGAAGATTGATCCTGTCGGTGGTAAGCCCCGACATTTCGGAGATCCGAAGCCCGGAGGCATAGAAAAGTTCTAAAATCGCGTGATCGCGAACTCCGAGCGTCGTCTTCACATCGGGCTGGCGAAGCATCAGGTCCACCTGCTCGATTGAAAGAAACTTCGGAAGCTTCTTCCACCTGCCGGGAAATTCGATCTGCGCGGTAGGATCGGTGGATATTATTTTTTCACGGGTCATGAAGGAAAAGAAACCACGCAAAACAACTAGGTACCTGGTGATGCTTCTGGTGCCGATTCCACCCTCGGCAAGGGAGGCGAGAAAGGAGAGCGCCAAATCCTCTCCAATCTCTGCGACCTCACCTATTTTCCGTTTCTCAGCGTATTCGGCGAAGGATCTCAAATCATGCGAGTAGGCCTCGACCGAATTTTTTGCGAGCTGCCTCTCCACCCTGAGATGGTTGAGATAAAAATCGATTCTTGAATAGAGATCGGACTGCATTTGTCCTCTATTTCCCCTTGTACGCAACATGATCTTAATTTATCCTGCTCCGCATGTCCAGAATACAACAGTTCAGGGAAGGATTTCACTTCATTTCAAAGGGATTTAAATTCATACTTGCGAATAGATCGACATGGCTTCTGGCGGCCCTGCCCATGCTGATCAACCTGATTATTCTCATCGCCATGATAGCGCTGCTCATAAACTACTACGGCGATATATATTCATTCATAACTTCCCATCTGTGGGAAATAAGTTTCGATCCATCCGGCAGATGGTATCTTTACCCATTGGCAGCCCTCCTCTGGATCGTCAGGCTTATCCTCAGAATCGTAATAGGACTAATAAGCCTCATATTGATACTGGTAGTCTCCTATTGCATGAGCTTCATAATCGCAGCGCCATTTAACGATGCGCTCTCCGAAAAGGTGGAGAGGATAGCGACCGGAAAAGATCCGGAGAAGTTCACCTTCGCGAAGTTCGTGCGCGATCTGGCAAGGACGGTGAAGGTCGAGTTGATAAAAGCGGCGGTACTGATATCCATCCCCATCGTGCTTTTCGTCGTCAGCTTCATACCGATCGCAGGCCCTGCGTTGTACATGGCCCTCACCACGATCTTCGGCGCATGCGACCTCGGATTTTCATTCGCAGAACTCCCCATGGGAAGACGCACCGCCCCTTTCAGAGAAAGACTTTCATTCGCCAGAAAAAACTTCTGGATGTTGACCGGATTTGGCATTCCATTCGCAATCCCATTTTTTGCCATAATCTTTGCACCAGCCATGGTGGCGGGCGGGACGCTGATCTACATATCCTTGACATCTCCCCCTCTCGATAGCTAGAGATGCCCGGCAATGCCAGTGCCAATAAAAAAGAAGACTTCCTCCCCTCCTGAGATAGCGAGAACGCCCTTTTTCTATCCGGCACGCATCTCTCTGCGGGATTACGACCGCATAATACTGGAGATAGGCCCCGGACGCGGCGATTTTCTATTTCACCTTGCGGAAAAAAATCCTGAGGCGGTGATCGTCGGAATAGAGATAAAGGAAAAGCGCGTCGCCAAACTGATCAGACGCGTCGAAAACCGCGGGTTGAAAAATGTGGTCATCATTTTAAGCGATGCCAAGGACGTTATTGAAAAGATTTTCGAAAATTCATCAGTGGAAGAAATTCATATAAATTTTCCAGACCCGTGGCCAAAGAACAGGCATTCAAAAAATCGTTTGATCACTGAGCTCTTCTTGGAGAAATGCGCGCTAATATTAAAAGATGGTGGGGCGATAAACTTTGCCACCGACGATTTTACTTATGCGCAGGCGGCTGAAAAATCAGCCCTCTGCGTTAAGCGGATCAAGCTTGCCCCTCCCTCCGAGGACCAGTTCCCCACCTATTTTGCGATGAAATGGAAAATGAGTGGAAGAAAATTGAACTATTTTAGGTTTGTAAAAACCTGACTTCAGCACAAAAACGGATCCCTAATTTCACTTGTCAACTTTTCGTCTGTTTCCAATCGCGGAGCCGGGGCCCTGTGCAACCGTGCGGTTTATCGATTCGATTCGCCTTCTCATACAGCCGTGACAGTCATCAGCCGACTCATTTATGCATGCCTTGTCAGGATATATCTCGTAATGAACCCTGTACTTCACAGGTGTGATATTTGGCATCAGGACATTTGCCCCCCTCTGAAGCCCGAGCTCGCGCCCCTTGGCCAGATTGAGCGTAGCCAGCGCCGTGGTACTGGGGATATTCGCTCGCGGACATACTATTCTGGAAAGCGCCAGGACCTTGTAGGTCATCAATTCACTATTTGGAACCTGTTCATCCTCTGAAATATTTTTATCAGCGACGGTTTTTGCAAGAGGAGTTTCCGGGTGAAGGATAAATGGGCCAACTCCGATCATGTCGAGATCGAGGGAACGAAACAGCTCGAGATCGCTTGCAAGATCCTCATAACTCTGACCCGGTATCCCAACCATGACGCCGCTGCCTATCTCATAGCCTAGACCTCTCAGATCGTTCAGAATTGAAATTCTATCGACCTCATCTCTCCCATCACAGGGAGGGTGTATCGAACGAAAGAGATCCGGATTGGAGGTCTCGAAGCGGATGAGGTAGCGATCTGCGCCGGCATCGCGCCACGCAGAAAGTTCTTCGACAGAACGCTCACCCAAGCTCAAGGTGATAGCAAGCCCGGTTTCGCCCTTGATCCTTTCGATGAGATCGGACATCCATACTTTCTTGATTCCGGGATCTTCTCCAGCCTGCATAACGAGGGTCCCGTAGCCAAATTCGGAGGCCTTTTTTGCACAATCCAGAATTTCATCTGCGGTCATCCTGTAGCGCTTGACTGAATGATTGCCAACCCTGAGCCCACAATATAAGCATCGTCTCACGCAATAATTGGAAATTTCGACCAGCCCGCGCAGATGGACACCATCCCCAACTGAAGTCTTTCTAATTTCATCAGCCTTAGCCCAAAGCTCTTCGAGCCTCACCTCATCGTATTCACGCAGCCAACCGAGTATTTCTTTTCTGTTCACAGCTCGCCTCTTCTTGCCGGTCACGGCAGTTACGGGATGAGACTATCGAATTATTTAATCAAATTCATGAACTCGGATCTCGTCTCGGGACGCCTGCGGAATGCTCCGTGCATGGCGCTCGTGATCACCGAGGTGCCGCGTTTCTGCACTCCACGCATCTGCATGCAGAGATGCTCGGCCTCAACGACGACAGCCACCCCTTTTGGTTGGAGGACATCCATCAAAGTATCGGCAATCTGATTTGTAAGACGCTCCTGAAGCTGCAGCCTGCGCGCGAAGAGATCCACCATTCGCGCTATTTTCGATATGCCAACTATCTTATCGTTTGGAAGATAGCCTACATGGGCATGACCAAAAAACGGCAGCAAATGATGTTCGCACATGCTGTAGAGGGGGATATTCTTTACGAGAATCATCTCCTCATGCTTATCGGAAAAAACCGAGTTCATTATGAGCGAACGCGGGTCCTGCAAATACCCCTCCATCAGAAAAGCCAGCGAATGCTTCACCCTGCCGGGAGTTTTCAAAAGCCCCTCCCTGTCGGGATCCTCTCCAATAGCAATCAAAAGATCCCTAATTATCTTTTCCATGGGTATCCCCTTCAGTCCTGCCGATGACATCGATCAGGGCGCTCCTAATCGAGTCCTTGCCATAATCGGCGATATCTATATCCGCATAGATCCTGCCGTCCGGATCCGTAAAAATTATCGAGGGCATTCCTATGACTCCATAACGGTCCATTATAGCCTTTATATCCGGCGTCTCCACCGTGGTATCTATCTTCAGAGGCACCAACCGATATGTAAGCCTAGCTAGTTCTTCATCCCAAAAAAGACAATCCAGTTTTCTGCATGGAGGGCACCACTTGGCCGAAAAATAGACCATCATCGGACGCCTCTCCCGCGATGCCAAGGCGGATGCTACGTTGACGTCAGTAAGCCACTCCACGTCCGGAACCGCTTGGTGGAAGATCCTGCACGAACCGCTTATAAGCGCGGACCCATAGAACAAAGCCGGAATAAGAATCAAGACCCCAAGCATCCTCCTGATCCATACGGTCCACTTTCCCCCTCGTAATTTTCCGGTAAGTTCACCAAATCCGGCGCCAAGGGCTATGAACAAAAGCCCCATCCCCATCGAGAACAGCATAAGTACGGCGAAGCCAAGGAGGTAATCCCTCTGGAGCGCAACATATCCAAGCATGGACATGAGCACCGGTCCGGCACACGGAGATGCTATGAGACCCAGCCCCATTCCCGCAAAGAAGGAGCCGAGATAGCCATCCCCCCCCAACGCATGAAGTTTTACATGCCATCTGCAAGGGAGCCTCACTTCAAAGAGGCCGAACATCGAAAGGCTCATCGCTACAAAAAAGAGAACTACAGCGGCCAAAAATATTCTACTCTGGAACAGGAAACCCAGGTTCTTGCCCAACCCTACAGCGAGGAGCCCCAGCACTGAATAGACTATGGAAATTCCCAGAGTCAGGCAGAAGGACAAGAGCATATTTTCCAAGAACTTCTTATGGGGATGAACTCCGACAAATACCAGGACCGTAGGAATGATCGGCCAGACGCATGGAGTAAGAGATGTGAGAATGCCCGCCAAAAATACGAGCAGAAGTGTCAGCGCGATTCCCCCACCCGCAAGCCTACCCGCGGAGATATCCTCATGAATGCTCTTCAACCTTGAAAGCTGGCTCTTAGCGCTTTTTAACGCATCTGACGACTGTCGCCCGCTTTCCTTCTCAGCGACGGGGGCCTGTTTTATCACATCGACCAGAAAGGTAACAACTCGCATCTCCGGCCTGAAGCAAATTTTGTCGGAGCACCCCTGAAAGGATACGTTGGCCACGACCTCCCGTTCACCGATGGAAAGCTCATCCGGGACCCTCCCTGTTATCTTGAGATGGACATCCGAATCGTACGCCTTGACGAGCCTGTTAAAAAACGGGTCCCTTTTCCTGACAGTTTGCGGATAGTGAACATCGGTAACTATCAGTCCCTCGAAACTCGAAAAGTCTATATCCGTCTCCTCTGCGTAGAGGTAATGCCCCTCCGGGACGCGTATCTCTACCGACAGGGTAAAAGACTCTCCCTGTCTGACCCGTTTGGATTCGTCGTTCCAATGGACGGAAAAGGGCCCACCGGTCGAGATGGAGGAATAAGCGACCGCGCTGAAAATCTGCGTAAGGAGGATAGTTAAAACGGCAAAGATCGTTCTCTTCATAGGCGGCTCAACCTACATTATAGAAAAGTTGTGGTCAAACACCTCCTTTGCCCTTGAAGTAAAGAGGATAATTCGATATTCTGCCGTCGTATGAAGCCCGAAGATATCCTAATTTTGAAGCACGCCTTTGCAGTAGCCGGAAAAGTCGGAGCGAAAGCCGTCTTGCTTCATACCGATCCGATTGGAGATCTCTACTGTAACGAAAAGATCCCGAAGAAGATAAAGCTAATCCTGCTCTCAAAAAAGAAAAAAATCGAAGAACCTGAGGGAAAAGAAAAAAGTCTGGCATCGATAGCCACCGGCGTAGTCGCTATCCCGAAGATCCAGCTGATGAGAAATGCCCTTATAAAGATTTCCACCACCCTCGCCCTCTCCATGGACATGATATCTCCTGGCGACAAGCTGGTGTTCGCCGTTGGAGGATCGGATACGGGTTGTCTGGATCAGATCCAGATCGTGGATACGTCCAAGGAATCGGAGTTCATAGCTGCGAAGGGGGCAGCCAAGATATCCGAAAGCGTTCCCCCGGAACTCTTCCAGACTGTCCTCAACCTCGCCGTCGAGCTCGCCGACAAGGGACGCGAGGGAAAACCGGTAGGAACGATCTTCGTAGTCGGCGATCATGAAAAGGTGATGCAGCTCTCCAAGCAGATGATAATGAACCCCTTCAAAGGTTACGAAGAGGAGGAGAGGAACATACTCTCCCCCTCGCTGAAGGAAACCATACGGGAGCTATCAGCCATGGATGGTGCCTTCGTCGTCGCCGACGACGGAACGGTTCTAGCCGCCGGGCGATATCTGGGGGCTGCGAGCGATGAGTCGACACTTCCAAGAGGGCTGGGCAGCCGGCATATAGCGGCTGCCGGAATCACCGGCTTGACTCAGTCCCTCGCCTTTGTTATCTCGGAGTCCTCTGGTGATGTCAGAATTTTCAAGGGCGGCAAGATCATCATGCACATCGAGAAGGCCCCCAATAGAAACAACCGCTAACGGAGGTTTGAAAGACAGCTATGAACAACAACCGAAGAGGAATCACAGAAAAAATGAAGTTCGATGTCAGGGTGAGTGAAAAGCTGCTCCAGGACGGAACGCTCGATACCAAGGATTATGAAAAGTATCTGAAAGAGCTTCCGGATGAATCCGCAAATATGTCATACATATCGGTCTTCGACGAAGAAACCGAGCAGGACGCGGAAACCACCGAACCAATTGAGGGGTTGACCTTCATTTCAGGCTGACGGGCAGTTCAATTCAAAAAAAAGGCGTCCCGGAATTTTGCTGCAGGTCCGGGACGTTTTTGTTTTTTATACGTTTGAGATTCAGGACCTTCGCACCACGCCCCGCCTCAGCAATTCGAGGCCCATTCTGACGTATTGATAACCGCTGACGACTATGAACAGGGCTGCTAGATACATAAAAAGGTACTGAGCGGTTTCAAGCGGCGAACGGAGCGCCTGCCCCGCATGAAGCCATCCCCTCAAAAGCCCGAGGCTGGCTGTCATCATCTGCATCAGAGTCGCCAGCTTGGAAGGCCAAATCGCTCTGTACGGAAGCTCTATCTTTTTGTTCTCGAGATAGAAAATTCCGCTTACTATCATCAGATCGCGTATCAGCGCTATCGCGAAAAACCATAAGGGTATAAAACCACCGATGAGCAGGAGTACAAAGCAACTCTGCATGAGCAGTTTGTCGGCAAGGGGGTCTATGAGTCCGCCCAGCTTGGACTGTTGTCCGTACATGCGCGCAACGGTGCCGTCTATGAGGTCGGTGAAAGCCGCAAAGCAAAAGACGATGAAGGCCAGCATCCGCGCCTCAGCTATATACAGATAGATAAAGACGGGCGTTAGGAATAGGCGGGAAAATGTCAGAATATTGGCGAGATTGGCGCTCATTTGCTCCCTCCGTTCCTTTGAATCTTTAAAGTATCATTAAAATATCCTTCGCAATCCTTACTTCAAGAGTTCGACAGACTCCTCTGATCGAATTTAAGAACGCATCTCCCTCATCGGAAGAAGTGGAACAAGCTGAGCCTGCCGCCGCAATACTGCGATTCTTCGTAACGGAAACGATTCACAATATCCAGCAAAAACATCCCGGAGTTTCCAAAAGCGGATCAGAAGTTGACCGCGTAGCGCCTGTACTTCTGATAATACTTCTGATGGAGCTCGCACTCGACGAGGATGCAGTCCCCTTCGTAGATGCTTTTGAAGACGTGCCCGGTGGAATAAAGCTTAGAGAGAATATCCCCTCTCTCCATCGGCAGCCTCAAGGTGGTCCTGCGAAACTCAATCCTGAGAACCCTTTCGATTTCTCCCAGAAGTTCTTCGACGCCGGCCCCGGTACGAGCCGATACGCTGATCGACGATTTTTCTCCCCTGTATGCCGACGGCAGGTCGGACTTGTTAACGACCTCTATGAGGGGCTTCTGAGACATTTCGAGCTCAGAGAGCACATCGCGCACGACCTGAAGCTGAGCCGGCGCCTCCTCGTCACTGCCATCGACGACGGCCAACAGCAGATAAGAATTTTCCACTTCCTCGAAGGTCGCCTTGAATGATTCCACCAGTTCATGCGGAAGTCTCCTTATAAAGCCGACTGTGTCGGCCAGAAGCACTATTCTTCCCGAGGGAAGCCTCAATTTCCTCACCGTAGGATCTAGCGTGGCAAAGAGTTTATCCTCCACAAAAACGCCAGCACCTGTTAGGGCGTTCATGAGGGTCGATTTCCCCGCGTTGGTGTATCCAACGAGGGAAACCAGAGGAATCGGAACCGACTCGCGTTTCATCCTGTGTATTCTGCGATGTTTTCTGACGCCTTCCAGCTGGCCTCGAAGATGTGAAATTCTGTTGCGAACGCTTCTCCTGTCGTATTCGAGCGCCGTTTCACCGGGGCCTCTCGTTCCGATCCTCCCCACCTGCTGTGAAAAGAGCTCTCCCCGCCCCACCAGCCTCGGAGCGAGATATTCCATCTGGGCGAGTTCAACCTGAAGCCTGCCCTCCTTCGTTTGCGCACGCATCGCGAATATGTCGAGTATGACCGCCGTTCGGTCTATGACGAAAAGGCCGATCTCCTTCTCCAGGTTCCTGTTCTGAACCGGGGAAATTTCATCGTCTATAACTATAGTGTCAGCGCCGACAGCTTCAGCAAGTTCCCTTACCTCCAGAACCTTTCCACTGCCTATAAAGGTGACAGGATCTATCCGCTTAATTTCCTGGCTGATCTTGGCAACCACCTCACCACCTGCCGTGTCTATAAGCCTCGTAAGTTCGGCAAGCGATAGTTCCATCTGACGACGACTGCTGCCAGCTCTTCTGACCCCCACGATCAGCGCCTTATCTATTTCGCGTTTTTTTTCAGAGCTGAGCCTCTTTGGCATGTTTTTATGAAATGAACTTGGTCACATTACGACCGAAGAGTTTGTTAACCGCAGTCACGAGTTGCGGAGATGGAGTTAACTTCAAATCATCGGGCAGGGCCAGGATCGTCTCGGTCTTGCTCGGAACAACGAGATGAACAAAGCCCGGGCATTGCCCTGGATATCTCGACAGGACATTTTTGAGCTGCGCCAGATGCTGGGGGGCAACCTCCGGCTGGCTCAAAAAGAAATGAACGCTCTTGGTCATTTTTTCAGAAACCTCGTCGATAGGCATTATCTGCGTCGCGATGATCTTGACATTTTCACTATCGACATCGGCAGTCCCCATGACAAATACCGGCTGATCGCTTTTGATCAGCAGATGAACATCGGCATAGAGGTCTGAAAAGATAACCGCCTCGGCGGAACCTTTTAGATCCTCTATCGTGGCAAAGCCCATCCTATTTCCCTGTTTTGTGGTTATCTCGCGAAGCTTCGATACAACCCCGCCGAGTTTAACCTCCTGTTTGTCATTGCAGGATGCCAACTCGACGGTATCGGTATTGGCATACTGCGAGAGCAGTTCCTCGTACTGGGCCAGGGGATGCCCCGTGATATAGAATCCGAGAGATTCCTTCTCATACGCAAGAAGCTGCCGCTCGCCCCATTCGGAAACATCGGGAAGTTTTGGATCGGAGGAAAAACCATCGGATGAACCGAGCAGATCGAACAACCTCGCCTGCCCTGAAATTCTGTCCCTCTGCCTGGAGGCAGCCATCTCCATCGCAGTATCGAGGGATGCTAGAAGAGCCGCCCTGGGAGCCTTAGTAAAATCGAAGGCGCCGCATTTTATTAAGCTCTCGATCACCCTCTTGTTTACCCTTCTAGAATCTATGCGATCGCAGAAATCGAAAAGCGTCCTAAAAACTCCACCATCATTTCTCGCCGAAACGATGTTCTCTATCGCCCCTTCGCCCACATTTTTTACAGCGCCAAGGCCGAATCGTATCGTCCCATCGCCAACAACAGAAAAGTCCATCATACTCTCGTTGACATCCGGAGGAAGCATCCTGATTCCAGCAGTCTTGCAATCATTGATGTAAAAGAGAACCTTGTCGGTGTTGTCCTTTTCAGCGGTAAGGAGCGCCGCCATGAATTCGGTAGGGTGATGAAATTTAAGGTAAGCGGTCTGATACGCAACAAGGGCATAGGCAGCGCTGTGGGATTTGTTGAAGCCGTACTCGGCAAACTTCGCCATCAGTTCAAAGAGGCGCTCAGCTTTCGCCTCCGGAATCTTGTTCTCGAGCGCCCCCTTCACGAACCTCTCGTGCTGCTTGGCCATCTCCTCCGGTTTTTTCTTGCCCATGGCACGGCGAAGAAGGTCCGCTTCTCCAAGGGAATAATTGGCAAGGACGTTGGCAATTCGCATCACCTGTTCCTGATAAACTATGACGCCGTAGGTCTCTTTGAGAATTTCCTCTAGCTGCGGCAGTTCATATTTTATCGGAGTCCTGCCATGCTTCCTGTTGATGAAGTCATCGACCATCCCCGATCCGAGCGGACCAGGACGAAAGAGGGCCACGAGAGCGACGATTTCAGAAAAAGCACCGGGTTTCAACTTCATGACAAGGTCGGTCATCCCCGAACTTTCCAGTTGGAATATCCCCGCCGTGTCCCCCTGCGAAAGTTTTTTGTAAACGAGAGGATCGTTCAAAGAAATGGATTCGATATCTATCTTCTCCCCGCTCCCCTTCTCTATCAGCTTGACGCAGTCATCTATGACGGTGAGCGTCTTGAGACCGAGAAAATCGAACTTGATGAGACCGACCTTCTCCACACACTTCATATCGAATTGAGTTACAATTTCATCCTTCTGCCCCTTGTAGAGCGGCACCAACTCCGACAGAGGACGATCGGATATCACGACTCCTGCAGCGTGTGTTGAAGCGTGGCGCGGAAAACCCTCAAGCACCTTCGCCACTTCCAGAAGCCTTGCGATTTCATCCTGCTTTTTAGCGATCTCCTTGAGCTTCGGTTCGATCTTTATCGCATCGGCCAGAGTCATCCCGAGCGTCGCCGGGATCAGCTTCGCGATTCTGTCTACATCGCCATACGGAATCCCCATCACCCTGCCGACGTCGCGCACCACAGCGCGGGCCTTCATCGTTCCAAAGGTGATGATCTGGCTGACATTGCCGTATTTTTTCGAAACGTATGATATAACCTCGTCGCGCCTGCGCATGCAGAAATCGATATCCACATCGGGCATGCTTATTCTTTCCGGATTAAGAAAACGCTCGAAGAGAAGGCCGTGCTCTATCGGATCGATGTTCGTGATCTCCAGGCAGTACGCAACAAGCGAACCTGCAGCCGATCCACGCCCGGGACCGACGGGGAGTTCGATCCCCTTGGCGTAGCGTATAAAATCGGCGACGATCAAAAAGTAGCCTGCAAAACCCATCTTGATGATCGTTTCAAGCTCGGTGCGAAGCCTCTCCTGATAAACTTTTTTGAGATCATCGAGGTGATCCCTGCCGCGCGAGATGAGCGTCCACCTTTTCTCAAGCCCCTTGATGACTTCCTCACGAAGATGGCTCTGAAGGTCCATGCCATCCGGAGGGGAATACTTGGGAAAATAGTATGTATTGAAATCGAAATCCATGTTTAGCCTGGCGGCTATTTCAACGGTATTGGAGATCGCTTCGGGGAAATCAGCAAAAAGTTCGCTCATCTCATCGGGGGATTTAAGGTAGAACTGATCGCTGTCTAACCGCATCCTCTTTTCATCGTCCAGGGTTTTGCCGGTCTGGATGCAAAGCAGGGCATCATGGGCGGCCGCATCGGACCTGTCTATATAGTGGACATCGTTGGTTGCAACTAGGCCGATCCCTTTCCTCTTGGCAAGTTCGCACAGCCCTTCACGGATCTTAAGCTGACCTTCGATTCCGTGGTCCATGAGCTCTATAAAGAAATTGTTATTGTCGAAAAGGGAGGCATAAAAATCGACCGCCTTTTCCGCCTCATCCATCCTACCATCTGAGATGAGTTGAGGAATTTCCCCCTTGAGGCATCCGGAAAGGGCTATAAGCCCCTTGCTATGCTGTCGCAAAATTTCCTTATCTATTCTAGGTTTATAATAGAAACCTTCTAAATAACTTGAACTTACAAGATGGCAGAGATTGCGGTACCCCTCCCTGTTTTTGACCAGCAGTGTGAGGTGGGTAAGCGCCCCCTTCTGGTTTAAGTCCCTTATCAGCCTGCTCCCCTCGCTGAGGAGATAGACCTCGCAGCCGATGCAGGGCTTGACGCCGTGCTTGGATATCTTGTCGTAGAAATCTATGGCGCCAAAAAGGTTTCCATGGTCGGTGATCGCCAAAGCCGGCATCTTGAGCTCAGCTGCCCTTAAGGCGAGCTCGGAGGTGGGCGCCGCCCCGTCGAGCAGGCTGTAATACGAATGGACGTGTAGATGTACGAAGTTTGAGTGGATCATATTTTAAACAGGACCATCCTTATTGCACATGGGGCAAAAATGTCTGCTATTTTTTTCGCTATTTTTGCGATGAAAAACAGGCGAAACTACCTTACTCGGCCAAGAAGGCGCAAGAACCCATCGAGAACAGTGATTGGATGCGGGGGACAACCCGGAATATAGAGGTCTACTGGTATCAATTTATCCACCCCGCCCTTTACATCCAAATGACCGATGAAGGGGCCGCCGGATATGGCACAGGCGCCCGATGCGATTACTATTTTTGGCGAAGGAATCGCGGCATATGTCTTTTCAAGCGCCAGCGCCATGTTGTTTGAAATTGGGCCGGTGACTAAAATCCCGTCGGCATGCCTTGGCGAAGCTACAAACTGAATTCCAAAGCGCCCGAGGTCGAATACTATCGTCGAAAGAACGTTGATATCCGCCTCGCAGGCGTTGCATCCACCGGCGCTAACCTGCCTGAGCTTCAGCGA
Source organism: Myxococcales bacterium (assembly GCA_012513515.1). Classification (NCBI taxonomy): domain Bacteria; kingdom Pseudomonadati; phylum Myxococcota; class Myxococcia; order Myxococcales; species Myxococcales bacterium. The sequence continues at coordinate 151,274 of JAAZCA010000029.1, forward strand.
ACGCCCGAAAAGACGAAGCATCTCTTTTTTCAATTTCTCCGCTAGGCGAAATTCCGCTTCACCGACGATAAGCCCCTCCCGCACACAGGAGGCCAACCGATAATCGCGAGTGAATTTTATCACTCCCTCGCCGCATTCCCTCTCGCAGTTTCCGCAGAAGATACATTTGCCAAGATCTATGGAAATTCGTCCTTCTCCGCTGCAGCTAAGCGCACCAACAGGACAGCTCTTGACGCAGAGGCCACAATCTTTTCCGCAGGCCGAATCATCTATCGAAGGCATGCCCCTGAATTTAGCGGGCAAATTCGGTTCAGCATCGGGAAATGCGACGGTCCAGCTTTTTTGCTGCAATCTGCTTCGAATTATCTTTAACATATCGCAAACCTCATAGATCGTATCCGCAGTATGAGAGGTTAAAGCTCTTATTGATCAGCGGAAAATCGGATATCTGTCCGTTGCGAAGCGCCATCTCAAGCCCGCTCCAGTTATGGAACGAGGGATCGACGATCTTATAAAAAGCGATCTTTCCATCTTTTCCGGTCCCGGCCACGTGGCAGATTTCGCCGCGCCACCCCTCGACCATCGAAACAACGAATGAATCCGGAATCAGAGGCCCAAGGTCGGATTTTACATCCCCTTCCGCCAGCGACTCGAGCTGATTTCTGATGAACTGCGCCGATTTCACAATCTCCAACCACCTGACGTAGGCGCGGGCGAAGACATCCCCCCTGTGCCATGTCGAAAGAGGGAGATGGGCGAATCTAAATATCCCCACTGGAAAATCGCTTCGCACGTCCATGGCAATACCTGCTGCACGCGCCGCAGGGCCGACTATCCCCAAAGCGCGGCATAATTCCTTAGGGAGATGACCTGTATCATCAAAGCGCGCAAGCACCGATGGGGAATCCCACAGAAGTTGCGCCGCCGACTCTAAGTCACGCATATGGGCGTCGAGACTTTTAAGGATCGCGGAAATTTCGGAAGAACTCAGATCGAAAAGCACACCTCCAGGACGCAGGAGCCCCCTGCCAAAACGGCTTCCGCATATTCGGGCCTGCAGATTAAGGAAATCGCCGCGCAGCCTCCCGCAGTAGGATGAGGTCGGAAGGTATCCAACATCGCCCGCAAGAGCGCCGAGGTCGCCCGCATGGTTGGCGATGCGTTCGAGTTCAAGGGCAACCCCCCTGATCATCTGCGCTCTAAGGGGAACCCGGCAGTTAGCAAGCGACTCCACAGCGTGACAGTACGCCGTAGAATGCCCTATGCTCGTATCCCCCGCTACGGTCTCCATATAATGAATAGTTCTTCTATCAGGTCCGCCGACTATTCCCTTCTCGACGCCGCGATGCTGATAGCCTAGATGGATTTCAAGATTGAATACCTCCTCTCCGTGGCATTGAAACCTGAAGTGCCCCGGCTCTATGACGCCGGCATGAACAGGACCCACCGCAACCTCATGTACCCCTTCGCCTGAAAGTTCGTAATACTTATACCCTTCGCGCTTGCGCACGGGCTTGAGCCACGGATGCCCCTTTGGCTCGGCACCGGTCTGTTCGAAAATTTCGCGCTCGAATATATGCGCCTGTGAACATTTTGGAGTGATGGAATCGTACGAACCCTTGACCGACGTGCCGAATGCGGAGAGGATCCCCGTCTTGTCTTCCGACAGAACGGCGTAGATCATCACCGAACCGCCGGAGGACGGAAGACCAAACATCGCACTGATTCGGAGCCCTGAATCCGTTTCCTTTATTACCACCCTCTCGAAATCTTCATTGGAGATTATCGGCAAATCAGATTTCTTTATTACTTCGCAGTTTCTCAAATCGGATCTCATCGTAAGCCTCCGAGTTCTCCGGCAGCCTCAAGAATAAGCGAAGTCAACGCATCGGGAATGCACAGACCCAAAATGAGCACAGCCAGCATCATCACAACCGGAGGGATGAATGAAAGGATAGGCTCGCGGTTCACACGCTCGGCAGGCAGCTGGTCCATGTTCCCATATGCCATCTTGAAAAAGGGCCCTACCATTCCCACGAAGACAACGGCCAGAAGCGCAAGATAGGCAACGGCGATGAAAATCCGATCCTGATCGACCATCCCCTTCAGTATCGAAAACTCGCTGAAGAAGGTGCCGAAGGGAGGAGAACCGGTGATCGCAAAAAAACCTGCCACCCATACCACACCGGAAACAGGCAAAAACCTCAGCACCCCTCTCACTTCAAGTGATGATTTTGACCTGTAGAAGGTGAGGATGTTTCCAGCAGTGAAAAACAGGGCAGCCTTGGCAAGGGAATGGTTAACCGCATGCAGCATGCTTCCGTAAACAGCTATCCCCCCGATGCCCACACCTACCGCCAGTATCCCCATGTGTTCGACGCTGGAATACGCAAGCATCCTCTTGTAATCGTTTTGCCCGAGGATAAAGATCGCGGCGATCGCCATCGAGAAGATGCCGAAGATTATCAACAGATCGCGTCCTAACTGTCCCGCCCCCGCTGCATTGAGAAGCTGCTGCGCCCTGATAATCCCCAAAAATGAGCAATTGAGAAGCGCGCCGGACAGAAGGGCCGATACGGCGGATGGAGACTCGCTATGAGCATCCGGTAGCCAGGTGTGCATCGGAGCAAGTCCCATCTTCGTTCCATATCCAACGATGAAAAGCAAAAAGGCCCCCTTCAGCCAGAAAATATTGATATGGCCAAGTGATGCCCTGTTCATGAGCGATGATAAAACAAGTGAGCTGTGAAGACCCCCTTCCGACACAGCAACTGCAAGAAAAAAGTTGCCCAGCAAGGCGATCACGATTCCCACGGAGCAGATGAGCAAATATTTCCACGCGGCTTCCAGCGATCTCTTGTGCATATGATAATAGATAAGCGGCGCGCTAGCCAAAGTTGTCGCCTCCACACCCACCCAGATCATGCCAAACTGGAGACTGACGCAGACGAGCGTCATCGTGGAAAGAAAAAGCATCATGCATCCGCAATAGACCGACTCGCTGAAATCGATAAAGGTGGAGGATCCTTCGAAATCCCGCTTCTTTACAAGAGCTCCGGCGTTGCCGGATCCGACCCTGTATATCGTCGAAAAAAAGAAAAGAAAGCTGGCTACGCTCAAAAAGAGTAGCCCCAATGAATCGAGGGCAAACCACCCCTGATAGAATGGCGCGGGTCTCGTGTGCCAGCACCACACCACAAGAGAGAGATGAGCAAAGGCCGTCGATATCATCAGCGCGCGGGCGGCATAGGCCTTCCTCATGAAGAAGGAAATGATTCCGGCCAAAGCTGGTAGAAGCACGAGTGCGAGTATCATATTCATCAATCCTTGAGAGCCGACAGAAGAGAGGTGTCGGTTCCATCATACTCCCTGTGTATGTGATAGACGGCAAGCCCCATAACGCTTACCGCAAGCAGCGCATCAATGAGGATTCCAAGCTCGACGATCATCCCCGCTTCTATATCCAGCGCAAATCCGAAGGCGAAAATACCGTTCTCGAGAATTATATAACCCAGAATCTGGTTTATTGCTTTTCTTCTGGCTACTATGAAGAATAGTCCGATCAGCATGGTGGAAAGTGCAACTGCGAGGGCGAGAACCGAATGCATATGCCCCACGGCCGGAACCCTAGAGGCGAGCCAGAGGGATATTATGAATAGAGCAACACCGATGAGAACGGAAACCGTATACCCGACTATAGGCTCTATCTCCCTTCTAAGATTCGTGCTGGAGAGCACCCTGTTTAGCAAGAAGGGAAAGAGAAAACCCTTAAGCGCTATACTGACAAATGATATGAGATAGGCTCTGAAGAGCTCCCCCTCCGAATGGGCAAAAATAGGAATCAACCCCAAGAGAATTCCCTGCACGGCCACAACTCGTATCGACGAACGAATTCTGGATGTCACCAGCAGATAAAGATTTGCCAGAACCAAAAGTATGAGTATGGAATCTATCGCGCTCTTCACAAATTCACCCCAATAAAAAAGAAATGAGAAAAGCCAGCATTGCCACAGAAGCAGCTCCGCTCAAAAGCTGCGGCACGCGCATCATCTTCAACCTCGCCATCGTGGATTCAACAACGCCTACGGCTATCGCCGTGATGAATATAATAGATATACTCGATAGCAGGGAAAGTGCACAACTGGAGGAACTGGAAGGAAATATCACGCCGCCGAAGAGCGATGAGAAGATCCACAATTTCAAAGCCGCACCATAAGTTATAAAGGCGAGATCAGGTCCGCCCAAATCCAACACCATAACCTCATGGATCATGGTCAGCTCGAGATGGGTATTTGGATCGTCAATCGGTATCCTGGAATTTTCAGCCAGAAGCACTATGAACAGAACCACGGCCGCAAGGAATATCGCCATACCATGCCCTCCCCAGGAAGAGGCCAGTCCGGAATATATTCCGGAGAGGGAAAAAGAATCGGATACCCTCGCAAGAGTGAGCAGTGATATCATAAGCGTCGGCTCGGCCAGCGCTGAAAACATGACATCGCGTGAAGCCCCCATCCCTTCAAAACTTGAACCGGCATCGAGAGCGCTTAGCACTACGAAGAATCTGGCTACTCCGAGAAGATAAGCAAAGAGTATCAGATCGCCTGAAAAGGAGAGGAATGATGCGCCTCCTCCCAGAGGGAGCAGCGATAGAGAGATCATCACCGCAACGAGTGAAATCGCAGGCCCTATTTTGGAGATCCAGGTGGCGCTCCAGCTGATCACCGCACCTTTCCTGAGAAGTTTTATTATGTCATAGTAATTCTGGAGCAAGGGAGCCCCCTTGCGACCAGCAAACTTCGCCTTGGTTCTGTTGATGATGCCGGGCACAAGAGGTGCCAGGACAAGAGCTGCTGCAATATTTATCAAACCAATCATATTCATCATAGTCCACCAAGCTTCCATAGAAGCAAAGCGAGCAAAGTGAATGCTATATAAAGGATGTACAGATGCACGCTCCCATTTTGCAGCCACCTGAACGCGAATGCAGTTTTTTGGATAAACTTAAAGAGTGGAGCAAAGATCCCCTCTCTGAAGATGTCAGCAGGATGCGCCTCGTAGGATCCGCCATCCGGAAAAAAATCCTTCAGGACCGGAGGCGAAGTCCTGATTCTCACCAGCGATTTAAAAAGGCCGACGAGCGGAGCGGCGAATGACGATGCCGTGTACTGCATTTTAGGAGATGGTAGCTCATATCCGCAATCCCACGTCGGAGAAGTTGTCACCTCTCGCCTGCGGAGCAACCGCTTTCTCAAATACATCACCGCACCTGTAAGAAATATCAGCACAGTGGCAGCAGAAGCGACAACTATCATCGGCCATCGTGCAAATGAAAGAGCGCTGCCAGCAGATTCACCATCCAGGGATATGGAAGAAACAAGGACGGGAATCATCAAACCCAAAATTAGAGGACCGCAGAGTCCTATGAAAGCACAAGCGCCGGACAGGACGATCATAGGCAGACGCATGGCCATCGGGACTTCGGAGGACTTCGATGCCCCCTCTTCGCGTGGCTCACCTAAAAACACAACGCCAAAGGCCTTTGCAAAACACGCCGATGCCAGCCCTCCTATTAACGCCAAGCCTGCGATGGTTATTAAAGCCGGAACAAAACTCCAGATCCCTGCAAGGTTTGAGGCTGAAAGATGTGAAATGTACAATATCGCTGAAAGATAGATCAGCAACTCACTTACAAAACCATTGAGCGGAGGAAGCCCTGCAATAGCAACCGAGCCAACAAGGAAGGAAGCCCCGGTGACCGGCATGCGTTTCAGGAGACCGCCGAGACGATCTATCGAGGTCGTTCGGGTCGAGTACAAAACCGAGCCGGCGCCAAGAAAGAGCAAGCCCTTGAAAAGGGCGTGATTAAGAACGTGCAGAAGAGCTCCGGCAAAACCAAGCGCAGCGACGACATTCGCCCCACTGGCCACACCAACAGTACCGATTCCGATTCCAAGAAATATGATCCCGATATTTTCAACACTGTGATAAGCAAGAAGCGACTTCAGATCGTGCTGCGCAAGCGCGTACAAAACGCCAAGAACGCCGGAGGTCAAGCCGATGAAAATAAGCAGGTACCCCAACCAGATATGATCGAACCCAAAAAATATCATCATTCTAAGCAGGCCGTATATACCGGTCTTTATCATCACCCCCGACATTATCGCGGATATATGCGAGGGCGCGGCGGGATGGGCTTCCGGAAGCCATACGTGAAGCGGTATGACACCGGCCTTGCTGCCAAACCCCACCACCGCCAGAAGGAACATCCCAAAAAGTTCCGGGCTAGCGAGCGAGGACAACGTGCCCCATTCGGAAAAATTGAAGCTGCCAGCCCTGACTCCCGCGATCGCAAAAAACAGGAACAAAAATGCCGTCCCTATGTGCGTAGCCACGAGATAGGTCCATCCAGCTGACCTGACATTTTTCCTTTCACTGTTGAAACAGACCAGAAAAAATGAGGAAAGTGCCATTATTTCCCACGCAAAGAGAAATAAAATTGCGTTGCGCGCGATGATGACTGCGACCATGCTAACGATCAGAAGCGACAGATAAAACCATGAGGAGCCGGTCGATTTCCTACCCGCAAGCTCAGGCAGATATCTGGCCCCATAGAGGGCTGAAAGAGCCGACAGTATAAAAACGGGGATCAGAAATAAGGCCGAAAGAGAATCGATTCCGACATCGAAAGATCCGTAAGGGACGCTCCATTCGGCAGAAAAACTCAACGGGACTGAAGCAAAGAGCGCAGCAAAAACCTGAAAAAGACCCAAGATAGCGCCCAAAGAAATACCAAGCGAGGAAAAGAGAGCGGCTTTTCTGGAAGAATTACCCAGCAGAAGTGAAAGCACTCCCCCCAATAGGATGGCGACGATGGAAAATCCTGTCAGGATCATAGCGCCACCTCATCTTTCTTTATCTTGCAGGGGAAGGATTCTATTCTTTCCAGATCTCCGAACAAAAGCTCTGGAGAGGCGCGGTCGATGAGAAGCTTTCTGAATGAATCGTCATGAATAGCAAGGCTAATCATGGAAAGAAGATGCAGATGCTCCCTTATAGTGTTGCTGATTATAAGGAAAAAGATATCCACGGGCTTTTTGTCGGCAGCACCGAAGTCAATCGGATGTTCCATGAAACAAAGGGATACGCTGGAATCGGAGCGACCAAGCACTATGGGCTTTCTAGGGTGCGGAATAGCTATCCCATAGCCAACTCCGGTAGAACCCAACCCTTCCCTGGATAGAAGAAGCTGATACAGAAATTCTTCATCCACGTCATTTGGAATGCGCAAAGAGGAGACTATCGAACGAAGTGCAGACTCCCTATCGGTTCCCTTGAGGCCGTAGTGAATTCCACCGAGACGCAATGCCTTTGAAAATGACGAAAAATCGAAACCGATATCATCCGAAGATCTGAGAGCAGCCCTTGAAAGGCGGAGCCCTCTCACCGATGCCCAGTCAAGCACCTCGGATTTTATAAATCTGTTTTGCCCCTTCACACTATAGCAAGGCAGACCGTCACTCTTCACCCATCTGGAAACGGTGCCCTCGGAAACATCGAACATATCGGCAATATCACTAATTGTGAGTCTCATGGTTGCGCATAGCTACACTATCGCAGTGATAAAATCAACATGCTCGCCCAATAACTTCGACCATGGACAATTGACCATCGACAAAAACATCAAGAAGCTAGAATCTAGAAGTGAGAAGCGAGATTTCTACAAGCGAGGTTTTTCTAGCTTCTAGCCTCTCGCTTCTAGCTTCTAGCTTCTGTTTTTCCCCGGTCACGGTCGTTGCGGGGATGATAGCCTTCACAAACCACGGCAGTTATTCCCACTCTATGGTGGCGGGAGGTTTCGATGAGATATCGTACACGACGCGGTTGATCCCCTTCACCTCGTTGATGATTCGATTTGATATCGCACCGAGAACTTCGTACGGGATATGCGCCCAATCGGCGGTCATACCATCGATCGAGGTCACCGCTCGCACAGCAACCACGTTCTCGTAAGTTCGTTCGTCCCCCATGACGCCTACAGACTTCACCGGAAGAAGAACGCAAAAGCACTGCCAGATTTTATTATAGAGCCCCGCCGCCTTTATCTCCTGCATCAGGATATCGTCGGCATCGCGCAGAAGGTCGAGACGATCCCTGGTTATATTACCTACCACCCTGACCGCAAGCCCAGGGCCGGGAAAGGGCTGTCTGGCTACGATCTCCTCAGGCATACCGAGTTTTCTGCCAACCTCGCGAACCTCATCTTTGAAGAGCTCCCTGAAAGGCTCCACGAGGCTAAGCCCCATCTTTTCAGGCAATCCTCCGACGTTATGGTGACTTTTTATCATAGCCGACGGCCCCCTGAAGGAGACCGACTCGATGACATCCGGATAGAGCGTTCCCTGTGCAAGATATTTCACATCTCCAAGTCTTTTAGCCCTCTCCTCAAACACCTCTATGAATACTCGTCCTATTATCTTACGCTTTTTTTCCGGATCCTCGACGCCGGAAAGCTCGGAAAGAAATTTCTGTGAGGCATCGACGACTTCGAGATTGATGTGAAAATTATCGCGAAAAATTTTCTCGACCTTGGCGGCCTCGGATTTCCTCAAAAGGCCGTTATCGACGAATATGCAGGTGAGCTTCTCTCCTATTGCGCTGTGCAAAAGCATGGCGGCGACCGAGGAATCCACCCCTCCGGAGAGACCCAGTATCACCCTTTCCTCCCCAACCCTGTTCCTAATCTCATCTCTCTGAATCTCGATGAATGAATCCATCGTCCAGTCGGCCTTGCATTCGCATATCTTAAAAAGAAAATTGGAAATAAGAGCGCCTCCCTCCGGAGTATGCGTAACCTCAGGATGGAACTGGACGCCAATCACCGTGTTGGCAGCGTTGGAAATGATCGCACACGAGGAGTTGTCGCTACGCGCGATCACGCGAAATCCGTCGGGAATTCTTTCGACCTTGTCGCCGTGGCTCATCCATACCGGCATCGGCCATGACTTGATCCCCGAAAATACCGGATGCGATTCGTCGGCTGTGAGCATGGCGCGCCCGTATTCCCGTTTGCCGGCACGCACCACCTCTCCTCCGAGCAACTTCGATATCGACTGCATCCCGTAACAGATCCCCAGAACGGGAAGACCTAGAGAAAGCAGCTTCGGATTCAGGACCGGGGAGCCCTCTTCGGTGACAGATGCTGGAGAACCGGAAAGGATTACTCCTTTTGCTCCAAATTTTTCCACCTCCGAGAGGGGCCAATTGAACGGATGAATTTCGCAATAGACATTGGCCTCTCGAACGCGCCTGGCTATCAGCTGGGTATACTGCGAACCGAAATCCAAAATTAGAATTTTACTGTAGTCCATTGAAAGTTTATTCCATTGAGTAGTTGGGAGCTTCTTTGGTGATTATGACGTCGTGGACGTGCGATTCGCGAAGACCTGCGGGAGAAATCCTGACGAATCTGGCCTTCTCGACAAGCTGCTCGATCGTCGCACAGCCGGAGTATCCCATCCCCGAGCGAAGACCGCCCATCATCTGATAGAGTATTTCCCTGAGGCTCCCCCGGTAAGGAACCCTGCCCTCGATCCCTTCGGGGACCAGCTTTTTCTCTTCACGAACTTCGCCCTGAAAATATCTATCCTTGCTGCCGCGCTTCATCGCGCCTATGGAGCCCATACCGCGGTAGGCCTTATAGCTCCTTCCCTGATAGAGAACGACGTCGCCGGGGGCTTCATCCGTCCCGGCGAACATAGAGCCTATCATCACCACCTGCGCACCAGCGGCCAACGCCTTGACGATATCACCTGAATACTTGATTCCGCCATCGGCTATAACCGGGATTCTCTTTTTTCTAGCCACCTGGGCGACATCGTAGATAGCGCTTATCTGCGGCACTCCACACCCGGCGACGACTCTGGTTGTACAGATCGATCCCGGCCCCACGCCGACCTTAACTGCGTCGGCACCGGCATCTATAAGATCCTTGGCGGCATCACCGGTAGCGATGTTTCCCGCTATTATTCTCATCTCAGGATAGGTTTTTCTCAGTCGCCTCACCGTATCGACGACGCCAGAGGAATGCCCGTGCGCAGTATCGACCACGATAACGTCGGCTTCTGCTTCCACGAGAAGATGTGCCCTCTCCATCTCGGCATCACCAACGCCAACGGCTGCGCCCACGCGCAGCCTGCCAAGAGAATCCTTTGCCGCATTGGGAAATTTTTCCACCGTCTTGATATCGCGAACTGTAATAAGACCTTTTATGTTGAATTCGTCGTCAACCAGGGGAAGTTTTTCTATCCTGTTCTTATGAAGAATCTCCTGAGCCTCCGGCAGAGATATCCCCTCTCTCGCGGTGACCAGGCGCTCGCGCGGAGTCATGACATCCCTGACGAGCTTCGAAGGATCCCTTTCGAACTGGATATCCCTGTGCGTGATAATCCCTACAAGTCGGCCGCCATCTGCAACAGGAAATCCGGAGATGCCCGACTTTTCAATCATAGCGAAGAGGTCTGCAAGTAAGACATCCGGACGAACGGTTATCGGCTCGCTGACGATCCCGCTCTCGAACTTCTTCACCTTTCGGACCTCGGCGGCCTGAAGCTCGCCGGACCAATTCTTATGGATTATTCCAATTCCACCCTCTTCCGCTATGATGATAGCGGTCTCCGACTCGGTGACGGTGTCCATTGCAGCGGAGATGATGGGAATCTTTAGTTCGATATCGGCGGTGAGCCGCGTCGAGATATCTGCATCTTTTGGAAGGACGTTCGACGCCCTAGGGACAATCAGGACGTCGTCAAACGTGATACCATCTTTGATCTTATCGGCCAACATGGCGGGATCTATATAGATTCCATAATCAATGTCAAGCTGTTAGCTTGTTTTTGAAGATCAATCCAGCCATCTGGACGGAGGAGAGGCTGAACTGCCGCCGCCTGGCACCACAGGCTCGGTTTCCTTCTCGGCAGGAACTACGACAGCCGATGCAGGCATGCCGTTTTCGGGAGGTTTGTAGTTCATGTATCTGTTGGTAGAAACATGAAAGATAACCCTGCGGTTCTTGGCACGACCCTCCTCGGTCTCATTGGAGGCGGCCGGCTTCACATCACCATGCCCATAAGGCAATAGATCGACTCCGGGGCGAAGCCCATGACTCCTCATATAAGATATGACTACGTTGGCCCTCTTTTCGGAGACGATCTTGTTAGCCGCCGGAGTTCCCATGGAATCTGCATGCCCCTCGATGCTTATTCGGCTGATCCAGTTGGTAGCATTGATGGTAGCAATCACCTGATCCAGAGCTTGGGCAGCCTGAGAATCAAGAGTGGAACTGTTGAAGGCAAAATAAACCGGTTTCAGACTCTTCACCTCTCCGCCGCTGACCCCTGCTCTTTCAGCATCCAATTTAGCGTACTTGACCATCGTATCCCACTGGTCCTCGCCGTAATCCTGACGCAGCATATAGAACTTCGGACAGGATGGGTCGTCTATCCCGTAGCGAAAATCCGCCGGATTCGCAGGGCACTGACCGGATATATCTACCGCATCCTTGAGGGTATAGAATTTTGGACACGCGCTATCGTGAACGCCGTGCTTAAAATCAGCCGGGTCATCGGGACACTTGAGCCTCATTTCTGAGACGCTCAGGGAGTAGATGCTCCTAATCTCGTCCTGCGAATAGGTATCAGAAAGCACGAAGATTTTAGGACAAGAAGGATCGTGCTGGTTCGGGTTATAGAGATCGGGGCTTGCGGGACACCTTACGACGAGGTCTGCCAACTCCCTCAGCTCGTAATATTTCGGACACTGCTCGCTATGAACGCCGCTCTGAAACTGCGCTGGATTATCCGGACAGTTCATCTTGAGGGCATACAGTTCGTCAGCGGAAAGCTGTTTCTTGAAGAGCGCGTTGTATTTTATCCACTCATCACTATCGAGCTGGCGATATTTCTGTGTATTTAGCCGGTATTTCACGGAAAGGATTCCCCTGCCCCTAGCACCAGTCACACCGCAGACCAGACAAGTGCCGCCACCGGCCTGCAACGTAACACCAGTATCCTTGATATCCCACCTCGCACCCAGATAGGCTTCGGCAGGAGTGGTATCTCTGTCCTTGAAAAAATTATCTATCGAAGTCTGGGCATTGACCTCGCCGAATAGCCATACATCCGGAATCGGTATGAAGGAGGCCCCTCCGCCGACCAGAAATCTGTGCCGATAATCCACGTTGCGGAAATCGACCTTTTTACCCCCCTGATAGCCAAGGTTCATGGCAAGGGCGACCTTTGGATGGAGCCTCGCATCCAAGGCGACCTTTATCCCCCCGGTGAGACCGTCATCTCCGACATAGCGCTCCGATTTTCCAGTAGGAGCTGTTATGAACGGAATGAAGGCGAGGCCGATATATTTGTCATAGGGTGTGAGCACCCTGGCCTTGAATTCGGCACGAACGTCCCCGATGTTGAAATAGTTTTTCAGAGGATCGGCGGAGGGATCGTTCGGAGCCTTGAACTTGTTGATGACTACCAGCGGAAAATCGACGCCTATCTGCAGCCATTCAAGTATTCCAAAGGCAGCGACGAAATCCTCGACCAAAAGCTGATCTATTATTCCGCGAACTCGCTGCGTTCCTTGTCTGAGCTCCATCGGATGGTAAGCGTAAGAACTAACGACACCGACATCGAACTGCAGCTTATGAAGCGTCTCAGAACTGTGAAGCATGAAATATGGATTCCTGCCGATGGCGGGCTTGAAAAACTGGGCATTGAAATGCTCGGTGGAGGCATTGGAAACGGATGCCATGGATAGAAAAAGCGCAATGACGAGAGCAGAGCCAAAATAGCGCGAAAACCTTCCCATCTCCCCCCCCATTCCTGATAATGCCGCACTAAACCATCAAGATTATCGAGAAGTTAGCAGATAGATCAGGCAGTTGCAACGCGTTTTTCCGATATCCTCTAAAGCCCCTCGCCTGCCCTCAGCTCTTCTTCGATCGTTTGCGCGGCGAGTGTTCCTTGACTTCGAAGGTGAAGATGCGGCCGCTGTTGGAAAGTATATAGAGCATATCGTCCGCAACGACGAGGTCGCCGTAGCTCCCCCCCCTTATGTACCGCTGAAAAAGTATGTCACCGGTATCGCTGTCGATGAGATAGAGGCGCTGCTTGGTCGAAGCGACCGCGACATAATCCTTCCCGGCGGCGGGTGAAGAGAGCCCTGCTTCCTCAAGATCCTGCTGCCAGATAAAATTTCCCTCTATGGGATCGAGCGCGGCAACCCCTCCACCGCCCGAGACGTACATCCTCTCTCCGTACAGTATGGGATCACTCGAGCCTCCGGCGTTGGCATCCCAGTCTATTCGCCCGGTAACCGTATCGATACAGAAAAGGGAATTGTCGGCGGTCGTAACATAGACTTTGTCGCCGACGAAGAGCGGCCTGCTGTCCACGTCAAAAACCTGAGATCTTCTGTCGCCAAGCTGCCTTGTCCAGACGATCCTGCCATCGCTTTCCCTGTAAGCGATCAAAAGTCCGGAGGACGAACCGAGGTATATCAGGCCGTCCCTAAGAACGGGGGCTGCTGCCCTCCGAACGGAAAATCCGAAATCGTCATCGAAGGCTTCGGTATGCCAGAGCTCGACGCCGCTCCCCCTGTCCAGCGCGAAGAGCCTGCCGGACATCGTGGCGATATAAACGCGATCGCCGGTAACAAGAGGTTGGGCTAGAACGGAGGTGTCAACCTTGCTCTTCCACCTCTCCGCGCCGGTCTCGACATCGAGAGCATAAACGTTCGCCTTGCAGTCCCCGAAGAAAACATCTCCGCCGGAAACTGTCGCTTCAGCCTGTATCGCACCATCGGCTTTGTAGGACCAAATCTTGTTTTTGAGTTTGGTGTCTATCGAATAGAAATACCCAGCATCGACCCCTACGAATATCTTTCCGTCGCTGAGAAGCGGCGTGGAAAACTGGTACGGTCTGCTGTTCCAGAATGAGGATTTCTTGAGGCTCACCACCTTGCGTCTGGAAAGTTCGATCCTCCTGTCCGACTTGATGTACGAACTGAGTCTCCTGTATTGTTCCGGCCTTCTCAGAGATTCGTGGCTCAAAAAATGGCGCTTTGGCGGAGGCCGATACCTTGCCGACGCATCAGAACAGATACTGAAGATGACGACCACCGCAATGGCGGCAACAAAAAACCTCATCACTTGTTATCCCCTTTCAGCGCCAGCCATATCAAACGTTCCTCGCTCTTGGCCTTGGCTTCAGCATCGTACTCCTCCGCTTCATCGACCACCTGTCGGTAGAGCTTCAGGGCCTCATCGAGGTTGCCTGAATTTTCCAGGATGAGAGCGGCCCTATAACGGCTATCCGCGCTCATGATATTGGATGGATCGGCTGCAACTTTGAGATAAGTCTCGGCAGCTCCCGCCGGATCCCCCGAGGCCAGTTCGGCATCGGCAGCTCGATACATGGCGGCGACAAAGAGCATTGGGTTATTGCGCGACTTGCCCGCCAATTTGCGAAAGCCTTCGATCGCCTCCTCAAATCGCCCCCTTTCGATATAGATCTCACCGAGCTGCATGAGGGCCTGTTTTCCGGCGGCGGTACCGAGATATGAATCCACCACAGATTCAAGTGCTTCCATCTGATCTTCGGAATGGTGGGACATTTGCTGCGCGGCATAAAGTGCGTCCGCAGCCTTGTTCGAACGCCATTTCCAATATCCGCTGGCCCCTATTACTATTGAGAAGAGAAGCCCTGCTACAACGACTATCTCGAGGGCGCTCTTCCAGTGTTCCTTCAACCACAGGACGACGCGAACGGTCCAGTTGACGAAGTCATCATGCGGTTTCGATTTTTCACGCGGCAATCTCTTATAGGTACCTATGGCACACCTCCCCGGCGCTCTATGCGCCCCAACCGCGCCGCCCACAGCGGCAATTTTATGTTTCGGATATCAGCCCTTTTTCCCATCTGCGCCCAACCAAAATTACCGAAGCGACAGTCAGAATGAAGAGCCAGCCCACGCCTGTTATCATGGCGATCCTACCGGGATATCCTCCGTAGGGACTATCGAGGCTATCAAATAGCGCGCCCGCCAATAGAATCAAGAGGATAACTGGGGCGACGTATTTCAGCGAACGAACCCATATTCGCGGGCGACCGCCTGTCTTTCCACTGACATAATCCGAAATCCTCGGCGCAACGGAGAGCCGTCCAAACACCGAAAACTCAGCAAACCCCGCAAACAGCATGCCGATCCGGCATTCCCTGTTCCGCGCATACCAGTTCACGGAGCTATCCTCCTGCGGTGCAATACCCCTTTGAACTGAAGGGCTGCAACGAGCTCCGCGCTGAATAAAAACACGAGCGAGAGATAATAAATCCACATGATCATAAGCACCACCGCCGTAAGAGAGCCGTAGATGAGATTATATCTCTCTATCGCTGTCACCAGATACCAGCGGAATGCGAATCTGGCAGCGGCCAAGCCGAGGGAAAAAATCACTCCCCCAACAAAGGCGTAGCGCACATAGACCTTCTGGTTCGGCACGACGACGACCGTTATCACGTAGGCCAGAAAGGAAACCATTATGAAATAGCTCTTTCCGGTCATC
This sequence comes from Myxococcales bacterium, assembly GCA_012513515.1. Lineage (NCBI taxonomy): Bacteria > Pseudomonadati > Myxococcota > Myxococcia > Myxococcales > Myxococcales bacterium. The sequence goes on from JAAZCA010000029.1 coordinate 166,899, forward strand.
AGCCATGACAAGGGCAGATGAAACCCCGCCTGCGCGAATATCCCCTCGAAGATCCTCGCCGCGGTTGGAAGAGAAAAAAGAAGTGTAATTCCGACTATGATGACCACCCCAAGCAATCTCGAGTGAAGGAAAATCCTGCGCTTCTCCGCGTTGAAAACTACGTTCAGCGCCCTCTCGATGGAGGCGAGCACCAGCGTCGATACGAAGACGAGAAAGATAGTGCCATACAAGCTGAACGAGGACCTCTGCTTGAGCAACAGTTGAAGGTTGTTCACAAACTGCTCCCGCCCAAACGGTATAGCGTTGGTTACAATTTCTACAACCCCGCGAAGGGCATCATCGGACCCTCCTATGAAATAACCGAGAAGCGATACAATTATCATGCCCATCGGTATCATCGCCAGCATCGAGCAGAAGGCGATATTTTCGGCCATCGCGTGACAGTCATTATTGAAAAAGGATTTCACAACTGAAACTATAAATTTCATCTGCCAGTCCCTTCTCACTTTTTCCTACACACTATCTTAACAGGAATTCCCTCAACGCCCAGCGCAGCCATGATCTTCTTTGTGAGGTATCTCCTGTAGGAATATGGAACAGCCGCGGGATAATTGGAAAATAGGGCAAAAGTCGGAGGATTCTTACCCGTCTGTGTGGCGTAGTATATTCTAACCTGTTTTCCACGAAAGACGGGGAGATGGTGGTTGTCCAGCGCCTCCTGGATGATATCGTTCAGCTTCGACGTGGAAATTTCCGTTGAAAGGGCCTCCTGGATCTCGTCGATTTTTCTGAATAGCTTGAGGCAATTCGTTCCGCTCATCGCAGAGATGGGGAGTATAGAAAGATCATGCATGTCCCCCAGTCCCTTCCTGAGCCTCTCCTCATAAAGCTTCCATTCAACCTCGGCCAGATCCCACTTATTGACCAGAAGCACACATCCCTTTCCCTCTTCGCGCACAAATCCGGTAAGGTTTATATCCTGTTTGGTCAGGCCGTCGGCCGCATCGATGAGCTGCAATACGATGTCGGCCCTGTTCACCGTACGAAGGCTGCGCATCGCGGTAAACTTTTCGAGGCGGTCGGAAACTCCCCAGCGCCTTTTTACGCCGGCCGTATCTATAAAGACGTATTTTTTTCCGTCGAACTCTATCTCGACATCTATCGCATCTCGAGTCGTTCCCGCCATTTCATGGGCCACTACGCGCTCTTCCCCCGCCAGCCTGTTGATCAGAGTTGATTTGCCTACGTTGGGCTTACCAACTACCGCGATGGTAAGGGCATCCCCCTTTTCGCGTTCCTGCCAGTTGTCGGGAGATAGTTTTTCAAAGACCCTGTCGAGAAGATCGTCCACGCCAATTCCATGCTCAGCGGAAATCGCGGCGATCTCATCGACGCCAAGTTCGTAGTAAGCCATTCCAAGGTCGCGATCCTCCGGTTCGTCCACCTTATTGACGGCAAAAAGCACGGGTTTTTCAGACTGCCTCAGTTTTTCCACCACGCTTCTATCCGCCGCCGTCGGATCGTTCCTCGCATCGAAAAGGCAGATTATCAGATCCGCTTCGCTTACGGCTATCAGACTCTGTTTTGTGATATGCCTGCCGAGATCGGCGTCGGGATCGAGATCGAGGCCGCCAGTATCGACGACGATGAACTTTTTCCCGCACCACTCCCCTTCCGCATAATGACGGTCGCGCGTGACCCCGGGGATATCGGCAACGATCGCCTTGCCGCGACCGACGAGGCGGTTGAAGAGGCGGGATTTCCCTACGTTGGGCCGCCCGACTATTGCGATAATTGGAAGCATTAAACTCTCCGGATGCACAACTCCCCCCGCAGCGGCGGGAGGTTCGCGGTGATTAGACGATTTTCTTAGACAATTCAAGGAGATATTGCGCAGATTCGAAGAGGGATAACCAGGCAAAGGTTGAGGTTCCGCCTACGCCATCGCACATAGTCCGTACAAATCAGAAGATCAGAAGCTCACCTTATTCAAAGTTTCCCTGATCATCTTCTCTTTGTCGGCGATGAGCTTCGCCATCCCTTCCTCACGTTCCGAAAGCAGTTTTTTCACACGACTGAAGGGCTGACACCCCTTGCCGCGGGCATCTATGCGAAAGAACTCTACCTGCGAATTTCTGTATCCGTAGGCTCCGCATGATTTCCCCTTCGCCTTGGAGTCGAGGACGGTCGCCCTCATCTCTTCGCATATTCTCCTGTTTATTTCCTCGAGATAACTCTCTGCGGAGAGGTCGAAGGATCGCAAGAGGTCGCATTCGGCCTTCTCACCTTTATAAAAATCCAGACCGATGTTGAACTTGCAGGAACCGCTTCTGGAGTATGATGCCGAATCCAAAACGGTTCCAAAAAAATCAGCATGTGGGACGAGCTGATCACATCCCTCCGTCGATGGAGTCACCCCGTCGCGCAACGGGTCTATGGTGGTGATCTCTACAAGACCATCATCACCCTCCTCCTCGCCATCAGTGGCAAGTTTACGCATGGGTTTTTCCCCAAGGAGCGCAGGAGCCATTTGGAGCTCCACCACCCCGTCCCCGATATCGGCTTCAGAAATTTCAGGAGACTCCACCAAAAGATTCGCATCAGGTTTAGTTTTTGATCCTTGCGACAAAACGCCTGAGGCGGAACCCGGTGAAGATATCGTTGAGGCAGTCTTGACGAAGGCGATGCAGCGATCAAAGCTCGGGAAGGGTCCAAACTTTTTATCACCTTCGCCGAAAAGTAAAAACTCGCCGGCCCTTTTTTCGTTTTGATCCACGCACTGCGTAACATATCCCTCACAGCGATCGGGATACTTGGAGCCCTGGCATTTTTGTTTCGCGTAATCATCGGGGTCCGGTGAGGAATCAGCCGCCCGGAGGTCAACCTTCGGTTCTGGCTTTGGTTGAGGTTGAGGTTGAGGTTGAGGTTGAGGTTCAGCTTTAGGTTCGGGTTCGGGCTCAGGTTGAGGTTCTGGCCTTACGTCTTCAGATAAATTGTCCCCTTTGCTCCTGAGAAAACCTGCGACAAGGTCGAGGGCGGAATTAGGTTCAGGTTTAGGTTTAGGTTCAGGTTTAGGTTCAGGTTTAGGTTCTGCTTCCGGCCCCAACTCTTCCAACGAGTCATTTTTTTTGCTCCTGAGAAAATCTGCGACAAGATCGAGGGCGGAATTAGGTTGAGGTTGAGGTTGAGGTTGAGGTTGAGGTTGAGGTTGAGGTTGAGGTTGAGGTTGAGACTTGGAAATGCTCTCAGGCTTATCGGCACCCTTTAAAACCCCACATGAGGTCGCAGCAGAACCCACAGAGATAGAATTCTTCATGAAATAATCGGCAGCGCTCATGCACTGTGTAAAGCTGAAGGGGGTAAGATAAAATCCGCTCTCTGTGCATATCCTCCCGCCGACGTACTGGTCTATCTGCATTTCAGTGCACTGCTGCAGGTACTTCTTGCAGTCCTCTGACTTGGAGGGATCGATCCCGCGGGACTGTAGAGATGCCGCAGAACAGATTTGAAGTTTTTTTTCCACTGTGGACATACTAACCCCCTCAAAAATGGAAATTTCCCCAGCCATTATCGTCCTTCCCTGGGAAATGTTGCTAAATTTGGAAATTGTAAACAAATCGGATCCTCAAAGATAACCAACTGATAAATAAACAAAAACGCGGATCGAGCTCTTCCTCGAACCGCGTCTTGTGGCGGAGGACGGGATCGAACCGTCGACCTAGGGGTTATGAATCCCTCGCTCTCACCAACTGAGCTACCCCGCCATAATTCCCAAAAAAGTGCGCCGCATATGCCATAACCGATCTTTTTACGCAAGATGTATTGATCAGAGGACTCCTTTGCAAATAGAGAAGACCCACTTCGCGTCATCGAATGCCTGTTTGGCATCCTCTTCCTTGTAAAATTCCGAGGGAGTAAGGTCTTCGCTCCCGTAAAAAGCCAGCTCTCTATCGCGGCGAAGGTTCCTTGAAACCCTCCCCAACTGGGCGACGTGGGGCTTTACCGAAGCCGGAAGGGCCGCAGCGGCATTCGCAAGAATGTCGCTGACATCGTGAAGCCTCGGAACTTCTACATTGGCGACACGAAGCAGCCCCTTCATGCAAAGCTCCACGATCTCCTGCGCCTCCCTTACAACATCGGCATAACTCTGCCGCTGCATCAGGACTTCAAGTGCTGCAAGCCTGTGGCCCGCCCTAGATATGTAGTCCGCAGCGAGGCTTTTGTTTCTCATATTACCTCCAGATCCAATAAGAATGCCCGTTGGATGTGTATCTTCTGACGCGCCCCTCATCGATCAACTCCTTTATCTTCTTGAAGAGATCGGTCAAGGCGCTCCCGCTCTCATATAAAATTCGTCCGGCAGTGGCGACCTCAAGCCAGAGGCCGCCCGCCCGCTCCGCATCATCTGGAATATTTACAAAGTGTGGATTCAGTGTTGCACCCTCATACCAGATGACGTTGTCGTCCCACCACTTGTAAAGACTTCTCTCAATCGGAGTCCCCCTGTTAAGAACTATGAGGAGATCGATATCGGAGGCTGAAGTAGCATCGCCGGTGGCGTACGACCCGAAGAGGGCCGTCCCGCAAAGGGTGGGACCAAAGTGTTTTTTTAACTGCAGGGAGAGGGCTCTTAAGTCCTCGAAAAAGGCCGGTTCCGGGTCTTGGACTTTCGCCTTCAAACCATCAGCAAGCAGCGAAACACAGAGCTGATTTAATGAGAGCTTTTTAGACCTCGCCATGGCAGATAGGGATTCGTGCATATCTGCTGGAATTCTAAGAACAAATTTCCCTGAACGCGAAGACATGGTACTATAGTACTATGCCAGGTATCGGTGGTCAAGGATCTCGATTGATTTCGGCTTATGACAGCGAGTTACTTTGCTCCGTCTGATGGTTTTACTTTGCTCCGTCTGATGGTTTTATCAAAAATAACAGTGGGTTAGTTTGCTCCGTCCGATAATTTCGTCTGATGATTTTGACGATTTTTAGAAATCAAACCGGAATATTCTGGACGAGGTGCTCTTCATGAAGAAGTCCCCTCCCTCATGGATGATGACGTATATGCTGTCCGAACCCTCCTTGCGGGGTAGAACTGCTAAGTCCACTATCGCGCCGGGAAGCTTCGGGGTCCGCGATTTTTCGACGAGCCCGAGCACCGGATCGGGCCTGAAAAAGACGACCATCGAATCCTTCACGTAGGGAGTTCTTCCGACGATGCTGCGTATCGGCATCTCGTTTTGAACAACCGCCACAAGGATTCCATCCACAGCCTTCATAGCAACCGGAGGGATATCGAATATCGCTATCTCGCTCGATTCCTCGCCCATGACATTTCTCGATGACGCCGGAAGATAGTTGACGCTGCCCCCGAACTTTTCCGAACTCTTCCAGAAGCGTTTGAAGGATCTCTCTTCGCGCCTCATTATCTCAAGCGGTGAATAGCTCTTCTGCAGCAAGACGAAATGCTCCTCTCCCATCTCAGGCAGAATAAGAAAATCGTAAAGCGAAGCGAAGCGTGGCAACAGGAGTTTATCCCTCTTCTTTATTTTTTTGGATATCTCGATCGAATAAACAGGGCCGGAAAAATATTTTTGCCCGCTCCACCATTGCCCGTAAAGCCCATCCTGCTCTCCGCCGGAGATAGCGCGGAAGGACCAGGGAATTTCGCTTTTCACCACGCGGCATCCGGCGGAATCGTAATCGATAAGCATCGCTGTGGGTTTCCCGATTGTAATTGCGGTAACGACCGCCTCGTAATCTCCATCTCCATCGATATCGAATAAATCGAGGCGCGCCCCCTTAGCACCATTTTTGAAATTGCAGCTTGCGCTTCTGACGAAGGCACCATCCTTGAAATGTCCGATCTCAAGAAAATCCCTGTAAAGCAGAATTATTTCCTCATCCTTGTCGCCGTCGAGATCGCCGACTTCAAGCCCCCATGGCATTACATCCATGCGATCGGAGACCCAAGCGTAGGAAAGGACCCCAGCATCTGAGGACAGGGCTTTATCAATGGCAAAAAGAGGTCTAAATGACGCGACGAGGGCGATGACGCAAAGAAATATCGTAAACAACGAAATATTTTTTTTCATATTCAGTCCACCTGATTGGTATAACCGAACTTGCGAATTGAACCGGGGTCCTTCGTCCAGTTGTATTCCACTCTAACGAACAGCTGCAAAAAAACCTTTCCTCCGACCAACTCCTCTATCGCCTCGCGTGAACGGGATCCGATCTCCTTTATTCTCGTTCCGCCCTTGCCTATGACCATCCCTTTCTGCGAATCCTTCTCGACGATGATGGCGGCCTTGATGCGAAAGATGGGATCATCTTCGGTGGCATCGGTAAACTCCTCTATCTCGACGGCCGCGGAATACGGAAGCTCCTGGTGCATCTGCAGGAAGAGCTGTTCGCGTATCAATTCGGCGACCAGAAAACGAACGGAGTGATCGGTAAAAATATCGTCTGGAAAATATTTCGGGCCTTCCGGAAGTCGCCCCTTGATAGCCTCGACGAGCTCACCCATCCCTATCTTCTGCAGAGCTGATATAACCATGAGCTCCTTTGCGCCCCACGCATCGCGATATTTCAAAATCTTCGTCTCGAGTTCGGCGTGCGAGACGAGGTCGGCCTTGTTGATGACGATGAGAGCCCTCTCACTCCCTATCCTCTCGAATAACCCCTTCTCGATCCCGTCCTCATCCACATGATTGGCAGGAATGAGAAGACATACGACATCAGCGTCGTTTATGACCGAATCGACTATATCGTTCATCGCCTCATTTAGAGGCTTGTGTGAGCGATGATACCCAGGGGTATCAAAAAAGATGATCTGTGAACCGGCATCGTTTAGAAGTCCTCTTATCCTGTGCCGCGTGGTCTGCGGCTTTTCGGTCACTATCGAAAGTCTCTCTCCCAATATCGCATTGATGAGTGTGGATTTCCCGGCGTTGGGTCTGCCTACGATCGCAACATATCCAGACTTGAAACCCTTTTCCTCGTTCATAATTCTTCCTCTTCCGAAAACTCCAGCTTCTGCAGGGCTTTTCTTGCAGCCTCCTGCTCGGCGGATTTTTTATTGTGACCTTTTCCAACGCCGAATATTTCATCGTTGATGTACAGGTTTATTTCAAAAATTTTGCGGTGATCCGGCCCCGAGGTGCACATCAGACGGTACTTTGGAACCGTCTTGAAACGGGACTGGGAGACCTCCTGCAGCCTGGTCTTGTAATCCTTCACGAACCCGACCCCTCCCGCACGATCGAGAACCGAGTCGTAGAGCTTCGCTATGAGGTCGAAGGCCTTGCCGAATCCACGGTCGAGATAGACCGCACCGAGCACCGCCTCGAGTGCATCGGAAAGAAGAGAGTGCTTCTCCCTGCCGCCGGTCCCATCTTCCCCTTTTCCGAGATACAAAAATTCGCCGAGTCCGATCTCCTTGGAGATCTCGGCGAGCTGCTCTTCATTTACTATCGCGGCGCGAAGCTTCGACAGCTCTCCCTCCGGATGATCGGGGAATCTTCTCATTAAAAGTGTGCTAACGCCAAGCTCCAAAACGGCATCGCCCAGATACTCGTAACGCTCGTTATGTTCAAGGGGGGAAAGCCTCAGCTCGTTCGTATAGGATTTGTGAGTAAGCGCGCGTTTGAGATAATCCCTGTGTCTGAACTTGTAGCCGAGTTTTTTTTCAAAAACTTTGAGTCTCTTTTTTTCCTGAGTGGTCAGATCCATTTTCCGAATATCCTCATTCCATCAACCCTGTTTATTTCGCCCGTTGCGAGCTCTCCATAGGAAGCTCCTGCGGAAGGCATCGTAACGGAAATCGCATTGTCTGAAAAGGCGGAAACGAAAGGCAGCCCTGCGGGGGGGGAGGTAACGATCAAGCCAAGCTTCGCACCAAGAAAACCTTTTAAAAAGTCCCTCCTTTTTTCCGCTGCGGATTTTCTCAAAGCTGCAGCCCTGCCTCGTACTTCATCCTTTGAAAGATGCCCGTCGATATCGCAGGCCTTTGTACCCGATCTGAGGGAGAAAGGAAAGACGTGAAGCCCCGCGAAGGGAAGCGCCTCGATGCTCTCCATCGCAAGAAGATGATCCTCTTCACTTTCTCCCGGAAAACCGACAATGAGATCGCCCGTTATCGCTATGCCCGGAACCGCGCTGCGCAGAAGCTCCACCGCCTTAAAAATATCAGCGCGCCCATACCCCCTCGACATCAACTTCAGCAGCGAATCGGAAAAACTCTGTATCGAGAGATGAATATGCCTGCAAAGCTTTGCGCCCGCAGAAAAGGCATCAGCGAGCCTGTCGTTTATCATCGCAGGATGAAGAGAGCTGAGCCTGAATCTCGCAGCTATATCTGAGGAGATCAGCCTCTCTACAAGATCGTAAAGCCTCGCACCGCTTCGCGGACAGAGGTACTGCCCTATATCAATGCCGGTTATGACTATTTCAGAATGAAATCGAGAGAGAGATCTGGCGTTTTCAACAACTTCGTCCAAAGAAAGGCTGCGGCTCTTCCCACGCGCGGAAGGCACTATGCAATATGAACAGGTGCGGTCGCAGCCATCCTGAATTCTCATGAACGCCCTCGCCCTGGACTGGCGCATCCGCGAATGACTTATCTCCAAAACCGGGCGGTTGATCTCAGCTATCCTGAAAATTTCCTCAAGAAGCCTTTTTCGATCGGATGTCCCGAATATCGCGTCTATCTCGGAGATGGCGCGCATTGACTCCGCCCCCACCTCTCCCGAACAGCCCGTCGCAAAAACCGCTGCATCCGGATTTCTTCTGCGCGCGCGACGAAGCATCTGGCGGGACTGCTGATCGGCGACAGCGGTCACCGTACAGGTGTTGACGACGTATATGTCGGCCTCTTCTTCGAATTCCACGACCTCCAGCCCGGCCTCCCTGCAGGATTGAAGAAGGGCCTCGGTATCGGTCCAGTTCGCCTTGCATCCCAGCGTTGCAAATGCGACCCGCTTCACAGGATCCACCCCCCACCGATCACCTCATCGCCATCGTAGAAAACGGCAGCCTGCCCCGGAGCGACCCCCGAAACGGGCCTTTCAAAGGAGAGCTTCGCCGTTCCATCACCGGATTGAAAAAACCCTGCGCGCTCGCCGGCATGTGTGGAGCGAATTTTAACCAGAAGATCCTTTCCATTCGAAGGCTCCTCCACAACCCATGAGATATCCCTCACTGAAATCTCTTTTGTTTGCAGCTCTTCCTTGGAGCCGAGAACTATCCGATTGGAGGAAGTATCGATTTTTATCACATACTGGCGCTCGCCCACACCGAAGCCCAGACCGCGGCGCTGCCCTATCGTGTAGCGGTGAATTCCGCTGTGCCGCCCCAGAATTTTTCCGCTTGAATCAACAAAATCCCCCGCCCCGGCGCTTCCACCTGAGGGATGAGACTCCACAAAACTCGCGTAATCATCATCCGGAATAAAGCATATCTCCTGACTCTCCGGTTTCTCTCTGGTTATCAGCCCGTGATCGGAAGCGATCGCACGAATCTCCGTCTTTTTCATTTCACCGATAGGAAATAATATCTTTGAAAGCTGTTCCTGTTTGAGCGTGAAAAGAAAATACGACTGATCCTTGACGAGATCCACTCCGCGAAGGAGGTGAAAGAATCCCCCTTCGCTGACTACCCTTGCGTAATGTCCGGTGGCGACGGCCTTAGCACCTATTCGATCCGCCTCCTCCAAAAGAGCGCCGAATTTCATGTGTTCATTGCAGAGTATGCACGGAGATGGAGTTCTCCCTGCGAGATATTCTTTCACAAAAGACGAAACGACCCTCTCTTCGAAAAGTTTTCGGAAATCCACTATATAGTGTTTGATCCCTATCTGTTCGCATATCCTTGCTGCATCCAGACGATCGCTCGATGAACAACAACTGGCTGACCCAGCCTTGCTGCAGGTCATCAGGTTCATCGAAACGCCCACGACCTCGTGACCGCCTATTTTCAAAAGCAGCGCTGCTACGGAGGAATCTACTCCACCGCTCATTGCGGCAAGGACCTTCACTGCGTCTTTCTCTCCACATCGATCAGCCTTCGTTCAAGCTCATCCACGCTCTTTCTAAGCCCCTGTATTGCATCGCCGAACGGGTCAGGGAGTGTGGCATGCTGAAGGTCGAAGTGATAATCCCCCTCTTTCTTGATAATGGGATCCCTCCTGCGGATCACCTTGCCCGGTATGCCTACGACGGTGGAAAATGGCGGAACGTCATTGATCACAACTGAAGAGCTTCCTATTCTGCTGTCATTTCCGATCGTAACTGGGCCGAGCACGATCGCCCCGGCGCCCACTATGACCCGGTCGTGGAGAGTCGGATGGCGCTTCCCCTTGCTCCAGCTCGTACCACCGAGAGTCACACCCTGATAAAGGGTGCAATCGTCGCCTACCTCCACCGTCTCCCCGATTACGATCCCCATCCCGTGATCTATGAAGAAGCGCTTTCCGATCTTGGCACCTGGATGTATCTCTATTCCGGTTATCCATCTGGCAAAGTGCGAAATACATCTGCCAAAAAGTTTCAGATGATTATTCCACATCGCATGCGCTATGCGATATAGAACCAGAGCATGCAGCCCCGGATAACAGAGCACGATCTCAATCCTGGATCTGGCGGCTGGATCCCGGTCGAAGACCATGGCAAAATCGGATTTTATCGCCTGCATAAATTTTATCATTCTCAAAACCCTTCCTGAAAATATGCCCCGCAATGACTCTTGAAGGTCACCCCGGGGCCAGACTGCACTGATGCCTGTGCAGAAGCCAGCATCAGAAATAGTTACATTATGGTCGAAAAAGATGAAATCCAAAATCACAAAAATCTTCAGCCGAAATTCCTGATCGAAACGAAACATCGCTCTCTCAACCAAAAACAGCTTCCCTCGGTCGGGGCGACGAGATTTGAACTCGTGACCCCTTGCACCCCAAGCAAGTACTCTATCCAGGCTGAGCTACGCCCCGACCAAAAGAAGCTTCAATTCAGTTTTTAAAAAACGATATCTCATCTTCGATTCGCAAGCCACTAGTTACGAGTCACGGACTCTAACGGATCTCCGACAAAAATTCAAACCCGGCCGTGATCCTCCCCGCGAACTATCCCGAGAAGAAGCTCAAGATCCTTCCTGATCTTCTTGAGCGTCTTGCCATGGGCCGGGTTCAGTTTTGAAGTCGCCGCTTCCTGCTCCGCACCCTCGCTGCCGGATGAGGAAAAAACTTCAAGCTGCCTGGGCTCACCATCAACCCTCTCGGGGGCCTGCTCTTTGGTCTCGATCCGCGGAGTCTCTTTGAGCCTCTTACGGGCACCGTTTATCGTATATCTTTCATCATAGAGAAGCTCCTTGATCTTGACGAGCATCTCGACATCGCGGCGCTTGTAAAGCCTCTGACCCGATTTCGACTTCGACGGCTTGATCTCGGTAAACTCCGACTCCCAATATCTCAAGACGTACGGCTCGACATTCAGGAGCTTGCTGACTTCGCCTATTCTGAAATAAAGCTTGTTGGGAATGTTGGGCATGCGTTAAAGCCCCCTTCCCTCCGGAATCATCCGGAGACTGGTTAATTAAAGAGATCAGCCCGCCAAATCACCCAGCCGCCGGCTCCTCGCTGTTGAGCGCCGATTTTAAAACCTGGCTCGGCCTGAAGGTGAGAACCTTCCTGGCAGATATCTCTATCTCTTCGCCAGTCTGCGGATTGCGCCCTATTCTGGGTCTCTTCTGGCGGACGACGAAATTGCCGAATCCGGAGATCTTTATCTTCTCACCCTTTTCGAGAGTCTCCTTCATCGTATCGAACACGAGTTCCACGATTTCGGCCGATTCCTTCTTTGAAAAACCAACCTTTTCGTAAATCTGTTCTATTATCTCAGCCTTCGTCATGCCGTCCTCCCTTCTTCCGGCTGTCGCCCTGGCGAAAATCGCCAGACCGGCTCCGGAATAAAGTTATACTATCATGTCCTGAGCGTCGCGCCCAGCTTAGTCTTTAAAGTTTCAACGATTTTTTCCATCGCCATGCCGACCTCTTCGTCGGTAAGCGTCCTGTCATGAGTTGCAAATCGCATGCTAACCGCCAGACTCTTCTGACCCTCCGGGATTCCCTTCCCCTTGTACAAATCGAATATGGAAACTTTGGTTATCAGAGTTTCTCCGCTATCCTGTATGCTCTTTTCCACTTCGACCGCAGGGATTCGGTCGGGAAGCAGCATCGAGATATCACGTTCCACGAAGGGAAACTTTGAGAGCTCGGCAAACCGCGCCGGCTCTCCGAGAGACATCTCCGCCACAAGTCTAAAATTGATCTCGAACAGGTAAACGCCCCGCTGCAGATCCCACTTGGCGGCGACCTCGGGATGAAGTTCTCCCACGAAGCCAACTCTTTTCCCTCTGCACAGTATGTGGGCAAAACGCCCCGGGTGGAGAAAGGAATATCCCTCTCCCCTCTGAAATATCGTATCGGAATGAATTCCAAGGGCGGCCATAACATTTTCAACGACCCCTTTGGCGTCGTAGAAATCGACATTTTCCTTGGCGCGCTCCCAAGCCCCCAGGTTCCTAGCGCCCGATAAAAGACCGGCAAAACACCTCGTCTCCCTGAAGCCGCCGGCTGAATCCGTCTTCGAAAAAACATTCTGAAAGGCGTATATCCGGGAATCATGCCGATGACGGCTTGCATTTAGCTTGTACACATCAAGCAGCCCCGGAAGCAGCATGGTCCTCATGACGCTTTGATCCGCCGAAATAGGATTGGCAAGCGCAACATGGGTCCCACCGGCCTCCGCAAAAGGCGTCAGCGACTCTGCCGATGTGAAGGCATAGAGAACCGTTTCTGTAAGGCCGGAACCCGCGAGCGCCGACCTGACAGCCGCTTCCTGCTCGAAATATTTCGGACGCGTTATCGATTTCATCGCGACTTCCGGCATCCGGCTGGAAATATTATCGTAGCCGTGCAGCCTCGCGACTTCCTCTATCAGATCCACCTCTCGTTCGATATCCGGGCGAAAGGTAGGAACTGAAACATTCAGTTTGCCCGGAGATGCGGGAGAGACTTTCATCCCGATGCTCTTGATCAATTTCGATATGGCAGCAGGCTTCAGATCTATTCCTAAAATCCTTTTGACCTCGGCGGATGATATCGAAATCTTTCTCGGTAAAATTTTCTTCGGAAAGAGATCGATATGATCCGCGCTTGGAGTGCCGCCCGCACTTTCAACTACCAGTTTCGTCAGAAGGTTGAGGGCGTCGAGCAGCCCCAGCGGATCCACGCCGCGCTCAAATCTTCTGGATGATTCAGATGCGAGACCAAGACGCCTTGAGCTTCTACGCACCCCTTTAGGTTCAAAGAAGGCGCTCTCGAGCAGAAGGGAGTGCGTGTCCTCCCGAACCTCGGAGTTTTCCCCTCCCATTATTCCCGCGAGGGCCACGGGTCCTTCGCCGTCGCATATCATCAGATCCTCACGAGAGAGAATCCTCTCCACACCATCGAGAGCCTTGAACTTCATGCCTTCATCGGCCTGTTTGACGACTATCTTGTTTCCGCGGACCCGGGATAAATCGAAGGCGTGCAGAGGCTGCCCCGTAAGAAGCATGACGTAATTCGTCGCATCGACAACGTTGTTGATCGAACGGACGCCGCATTCGGCGAGGCGCTTGACCATCCAGTCGGGAGATGACCCTATCCTTATCCCTTCAATTATCTTGGCGCAATACCTAGGACACCTCTGGCTGCTCCTCACTGAAACTTTTATGCGCCCCGCCATTTTCCCCTTCCCTTTTACGGAAGCGAAGGAGGGCGGCTTCAGCGGCAAACCGAAGGCGGCGGAAATTTCACGCGCAATTCCAATGATGGAAAGACAGTCGCCGCGATTGGGGGTGACGCCTATTTCGAAGATGCACTCCCCTCCAACGCGCTCGATGGATTCCACCTCGAGGCCTGAGATCGTAAGGGCGAGCGCCAGCTTTTCGGGCTTCGCCTTCACATTCACGTATTGCCTGACCCATCCGAGAGGTAATCTCATCTGAACTGCTCCAAAAATCTCAAATCGTTTTCGTAAAAGAGACGAATGTCGTTGATCGCGTACTTGAGCATCGCTATGCGGTCGACGCCCAATCCGAAAGCAAAGCCGCTGTATTTCTTTGAATCTATCTTCACCGCCTTGAAGACCGCGGGGTCAACCATCCCGCATCCCAATATTTCTAGCCACCCATTCTGTTTGCAGACCCTGCACCCCTTCCCGCCGCAGATGACGCACTGTATGTCTATCTCTGCCGAAGGTTCCGTAAAGGGGAAATAGCTGGGACGAAACCTGACGCCGACGCCCTGCCCAAAAATTCTGTGGCAAAATTCTGAAAGCACGCCCTTCAGGTCGCGCATCGTTATGTGACTGTCGACCATCAGCCCCTCGACCTGAAAGAACATCGGCGAATGGGTTACGTCATTGTCGCGCCTGTAAACCGCACCCGGGAAAATCCCCGCTATCGGCGGCTTGTGATTTTCCATCACATGGATCTGAACCGGGGAGGTGTGGGTGCGAAGCAGCCTTCCACCTTCCACGTAAAAGGTGTCCTGCATATCACGCGCAGGGTGATCGGCTTTGACGTTTAAGGCCTCGAAGTTGTAGTACTCCGTCTCGATCTCGGGACCAGCGTAGATGGAAAAACCCATCCCTGTAAAAACCGTGATGACTTCCCGCATCACACCCATCAGAGGGTGTTCGTGCCCCATCGGTGTACGCCTGCCCGCGAGGGTGATATCGATTTTATCGGAGGCTATCCTGCTATCCCGTAGCTGCTGCTGAAACCCTGAGATAAGAGAAGATATCTTCTCGTCTATTTCCGATTTGAGGATATTGACCTCCTTGCCGATCGCAGGGCGATCTTCGGATGAAAGCGAACCCATCGATTTGAGAACCGATGTAATAAGCCCCTTCTTGCCGAGATATTTGATTCGGCAAAACTCTGCCGCAGCTGCGTCCTTGACGGCCGACAGCTCGGAGCCAGCCTCCGCCCTTATCTCGCCTATTGTCCGAAGCAATTCTTCTTTCATCCCAGACTCTCTCGCAAACAGGTTAAGGAAGAACCAATAGCGCCTCTGGCAATGAGGTCTAGTTCGCCTTCGACCACTCGACCATGGCGGCAAAATCCTGCGGATAGCGCACAGCTATCTCAGAGAGAACTTTTCTGTCCAGCAGGGAGCTTTTTTTCTTAAGACCACCCATGAACTTGCTGAACGAAGTCCCGTTGGCCTTTGCAGCCGCCGAAATTCTGGTCTGCCACAGCGCCCTGAAATCCCTCTTCTTGAGTTTGCGGCCTACATATGCGTGCTGAAGCGCCTTGTCGACGGCCTCCATCGCCGTTCTTACAAGACGGTGCCTGGCTGCATAATAGCCCTTCGCCTTTTTAAGCACCTTGTTGCGGCGACGTCTCGCTTTGAAACCTCTTCTTACCCTTGGCATATCAATCCACCTTTCTTGAAGATCAGCTCGCGCAGAGCAGCTTCCTTATGTTCTTAGTATCCGACTTGGACACATGCGCCTTCGAGCGCAGGCGGCGCTTCTGTTTTCTCGTCTTGCCTGTCAGAATATGACGGAGCTTAGCACGCTTCCTTTTCACCTTGCCTGACTTTTTAGCTTTGAAGCGCTTCGCTGCGCCCTTCCTCGTTTTAAGTTTCGGCATCTTTCACTCCTTTTTACCCCCGGCGAAACGCTTCGCGCGGAGAAGTTTGATTCATTTTGAACCGCCTGAAATTTTTTCGGTGCCGGTTACCCTGTGGACCTCCACCTCAAGCTCCCTCGAGCGCCTCTCAACCGAAGGTTCGTTCAGCTGATCCGGCTCCTTCTTCTCATCCTGACGTTTGGCCGAGGATAGCATGATCATGAGCTGCTTGCCCTCCAACTTTGGATGCGATTCGGCCTCTCCAAGATCCTTAACCTCTTCGATTATCCTCCTCATCCGCTCATGACCGAGATCCAAGTGGGCCATCTCCCTTCCCCTGAACCTAATCGTGACCTTCACCTTGTTGCCTTCCTCCAGAAAACGCTTTATGTGTTTGAGCTTCGTCTGGAAATCATGTTCATCAGTCGAAGGCCTCAGTTTTATCTCCTTTATATGAACGACGACCTGCTTCTTCCGCTGCTCGTGTTTCTTCTTCGCCTGTTCATATTTGAACTTGCCATAGTCCATTATCTTGCAGACCGGCGGGCGGGCCATCGGGGAAATCTCCACCAGGTCGAGGCCCGCATCCTCGGCCCTCCTCAGCGCTTCCCTGGTTATGAAAACACCGAGCTGGCCTCCATCCTCATCTATAAGCCTCACCTCCGGCACCCTGATCCTGAAGTTGATGCGATGTTCATCCTTACGCGGCCTGCGTTCCTCAAACGGCATGACTTTCTTAATGGCTACACCTCCTTGTAAAAATTGTGGAAAAAAATCACCCGTTCCTGCGATTGGTGATTTCATTCAGTATCTTCATTTTAAATTCCTCTACCGACATGGTTCCAAGATCCCCTTCCCCCCTCGAGCGCACCGCCACCGTCGAGGAGTCAGACTCCTTGGCGCCGACGACGAGCATATATGGAACCTTGTTCATCTGGGCATCGCGTATTTTGTAGCCCAGCTTTTCGTTTCTAGAATCGACTTCCACGCGAACTTCGGCGGCTCTCAGATCGTCGGCGACCGACTGTGAATACTTCACAAAATCATCTCCGACTGGAAGAAGCCTGACCTGCACCGGCGCAAGCCACGTCGGGAAAGCCCCTGCGTAGTGTTCTATGAGAACCCCGAAAAACCTCTCTATGCTACCGAGCAGCGCCCGGTGCACGACGTAGGGACGATGCTTCGCGCCATCGACGCCGATGTAATTCATATCGAAGCGTTCGGGAAGGTTGAAATCAAATTGTATCGTGGTCATTTGCCATTCGCGCCCTATGGCGTCTTTGATCTTCAGATCTATCTTGGGACCGTAGAATGCACCGCCCCCTTCATCCATCTCATAGGCGATGTTTTCTTTTTCCACCGCACTCTTGAGAGCTGCAAGCGCCTGATCCCATCTTTCAGGATCACCAACCGCGTCTGCGGGGCGCGTAGCGAGATAAGCCTTTATATCCTTGAACCCAAAGATATCCCACATAAACAAAGAGAACTTCAAGACCTCGGAGATCTCGCTCTCTATCTGTTCGGGAGTGCAGACTATATGCGCATCATCCTGTGTGAAACCCCTCACACGCAAAAGGCCGTGGAGCACCCCGCTCTTCTCATAGCGATATACAGTGCCGAGTTCGGCCCACCTCATCGGCAGATCCCTGTATGAGCGAACGTGCTTTTTGTAGATCATGATGTGGAAGGGGCAGTTCATCGGCTTGATGTAGTAATCGAACTCATCGACACTCATCGGGGAATACATCCCCTCTTTATAAAAATCGAGATGCCCCGAAGTTTCCCAAAGAGCAGCGCGCCCCATGTGCGGCGTATAGAGAATTTCGTAACCGTGTTTATAGTGCTCGGACTTCCAGAAGGCCTCGATCGCGTCGCGTATCCTAGCACCCTTGGGATGCCACAGTATCAGCCCCGGACCGTAGTCATCGAGGCTGGAAAAAAGGTCGAGCTCCTTGCCGAGCTTTCTGTGATCGCGCTTGGCGGCCTCTTCCAAAAGCTTCAGGTATTTTTCAAGTTCTTCCTTGGAAGCAAACGCGGTGCCGTAGATCCTCTGAAGTTGGGCGTTCTTTTCATCCCCACGCCAGTATGCACCCGCTACTTTGAGAAGTTTGAAGACACGAACCTGACCCGTGTGTTCCACATGAGGGCCTCGGCAGAGATCGACGAAATCTCCATGCCTGTAAGCCGTTATAGTTTCCTCTTCAGGTAGTTCATCTATTAATTCAATCTTGTATCTATTATCGGCAAAAAGTTTTTTTGCATCCTCGCGCGAAAGCTCTTCGCGAACAAAAGGCCTCGCCTCGCCGACAATCTTATTCATCACCTTTTCGATCTCTTTGATATCCTCTTCGGTGAATGCATGCTTGAACTCGAAATCGTAATAAAAACCATCCTCGACTGAAGGGCCGATAGTAGGTTTGGCATCCGGAAAAAGGCGAAGCACCGCGTCGGCCATTATGTGCGCAGCCGAGTGACGAAGCATATCCAGATCTATTTGGGGCTTCTCCCTCTTGGAAGACATCGAAATACCTCTTGAAAAAATCCGCCGTTGCCGGCGGAACAGCGCTAAAATCGAGGATGTCCCTGGTGGGCGTAACAGGACTCGAACCTGTGACCCCTACCATGTCAAGGTAGTGCTCTAGCCAACTGAGCTATACGCCCATCAGAAGCACCCTGATTTGTTATTCTTTCCGGGGTCCATCCCCCGGAAAGCCGCGCCTTATTGTCAAAACCCTCAAAAATAATCAAGAATTTTGATATTGAAGGGGGCAAAAAAAGTCAAGGGAATTGATTTTAAAGAAAAAACAATCCACCCCATAAAGGGGTGGATTGATTAACCCACGTAACCCCATGTTTTAAAAACGAATCAACCCTTTGATACCAGTGCGTCAATAGCACCCTTCGGAACATTGCCTATTAGCTGCCCTACGTTCTCACCGTTTTTGAATAAAAGCAGAGTCGGGATACTCCTGATGGCATATCTACCGGCTACATTGGGGCTGCTATCGATGTCTATCTTACAAACCTTGAGCGATCCGATTCTCTCCGAAGCGACCGCCTCGATAGTAGGCGCAAGGGCGCGGCAAGGACCACACCATGAAGCCCAGAAATCTACGAGCACGGGCTTGTCAGACTCGATTACCTCCTGTTGAAAATTACCATCTGTAACCTCAATAACGTGTCCGGCCATATAACCTCCCTGTCAGTTGATATCGGCGAAAGGCCTTCGTATAGGATGAAGAAAAAAATGGCAAGAATTTTGGCTATTGATGTTGGCTATTAGCCTCAATCAAAACATGAACCTCTTCCTGTTTATGCTCAGAAGAATGCCGATGGATGCAAGGATCGCTATCATCGATGAACCGCCGTAGCTCATGAGGGGAAGGGTAACACCGGTCAGGGGCATCAACCCCAAGACCCCACCGAGGTTGATCGCCAGTTGCCAAAATAGAAGCGAGACTACCCCGATAGCTGTGAAGGCGCCAAACCTGTCTCGGGCATGGGCGCCTATATCAACTCCTATCATCAGCAGGGATGCGTAGAGGATCAAAAGCACCAACGAACCGGCGAACCCCCACTCCTCAGCAAAAACTGGAAAAATGAAATCAGTATGTCTTTCAGGTAGATATCTTAATTTATTAATATTACCCTTTAAATATCCCTTCCCGAATATCTGCCCGGAACCGACCGCTATTTTTGACTGCATCAGGTGATAGCCGCTCCCCCTCAAATCCGCCTCGGGGTTCATAAAGGTAAAGATCCTGTCGCGCTGATACTCCTTGAGGCCGAAGTTAAAAACGGCCCAGCCCGCCAATGCAGCTATCAATACGCATATGACGAGGGTTTTAGTTTTCACCTTCGCAAATAGCGCCATGGACACGAATATGCACAGGATAAAAATGGAGGAGCCCATATCCCCCTGAAGAACGATTAACGCAACGACGAGGCTCATCATCAAACCCGGCTGCCAGAGCTCGCGCAGATTGTATCCTTCGGGATTGGGATTGTTCGCAAAAAAGCGGGCAGCTACCAGAATGTAGGCGATCTTTGCAAATTCAGCGGGCTGAATCGAGAAAGATCCTATCTTTATCCATCCGTGCGTCCCCCTCACCGCATCACCGGTAAAGAGCGAGAGCAAAAGCATCGCACAGGCAACTCCGAAGAAGAGGAAAGCGAATCTATAAAAAAACCGGTAGTCCATCATCGCGATGAATATCACCGTCGCAATGCCTATGAGCGTCCAGGCAAGCTGCGACCAGAAGAGGGCCATCGAAACCCCTTCTCCCCAGAAGTAGATGGCGCTGTAAAGATTGACAATGCCGATCAGGACGATCGCCGAAGAGACCCATATGAGGGGCCAGCTCAATGTGGAGGTCTTTTTATACATCAAAAAACCTGTCTTTTCTCCGGACTCTTCTCATTTTTCTTATCCGGTTTTTCCTGTCCGCCGTGTTCGATATCGTAGTATCTCTCGAATAGAGCACCCACAATCGGAGCCGCAGCCGAGGCTCCGAAACCGCCGTGTTCGACGATGACCGCTGCCGCTATCTCCGGTTTGTCAGTCGGAGCGAATCCTATGAACCAACCATGGTCGCGGCACTTCTCTCCGCTGCATTTAGCGGCAGCTTCCATGCTCATGGTTTGCGCTGTACCGGTCTTTCCGCCTATTGAAATCTTGAGTCTCGAAAGTCGGTGCCCCGTTCCCCCTTCTGAAACAACTCCTGTCATCGCATCCTTGACTATTTTCAAAATCGACGGATCGACATCCACGCGCTGTTCATCCTTTGGGGCTTCCCATCTATAGGGCTCTCCCCCCGAGGCGTCGAATGCAGCGTCAACGAGATGAAGTTGGGGAATTTTTCCTCCACCCGCCACTATCGATGTAAAGTAGGCATTTTGAATCGGCGTTACTACATCATAACCCTGACCGATGGAGATCGATATGGTCTCACCCTGCTGCCAGGGAATTCCGAATCTCTTCAGTTTCCATTCGGAAGTTGGAATAAGCCCGGAGGACTCCCCTTCAAGCGGAACTCCGGTCTTTCTGCCAAAGTTGAACATCTTTGCGTATTTCGCAAGGTTGTCGACCCCTGCGCGGAGCCCGGCCACATAGAAATAGACGTCACAGGATGAAACTATCGCCCTATGGACGCTTATGGGACCGTGCCCCCCCTTCGCCCAGCACTTATAAGGCCTACCTCCGAAAAGGAAGGCCCCTCTGCATGTTATATTCTCCTCGGGCTTCACGACCTTTTCACTGAGAGCCGCAATAGCCGTTAGAATTTTATAAGTCGAGGCCGGTGGATATCCGCCTTGTATGGCGCGGTTGAGAAGATATTTATCCGGATGAGAGGATATCTCCTGCCAGTACTGCCCTCCGATGGCAGAAGCCAGTTTATTGAGGTCATAAGAGGGGGAGCTGTACATGGCGAGGATACCGCCCGTTCTCACATCAATCGCAACAGCTCCACCCTTTCTATCGCCGTACATATCGCGCAGAACTTCCTGAAGATCCTTGTCTATCGTAAGTCTGAGATTCGTGCCGGGGATGGCAGGGCGCTTCTCGAGCCCCGATGCGATACCCTGATAATCGACCTCACGACCGACAGCGTTTACGATCCTCTGTTCGTATCCGTCTTCGCCGCGAAGAAGTAAATCCCACCTCTCCTCTATCCCCCTTATGCCGGCGAGATCCCCCGACTTGTATTTTTGAGGATGAAGTTTGGAGAGCTTTTCCAACCTGTCCTTATCTATCTCCCTGACATATCCCAGGACGTGAGTTGCAATATTGGAGTCGGGATAGCTTCTCTGATAACCCACGATGACGTCAACCCCCCTCAAGTCATACGGATCGTCTCCGTCATACCATGGATTCTTTCTTGAGCGTATGAGGGCGACGTCGTCCGGCGTCGCATCACGCTTAACTACCAATGGCTGATATTTAGGCTGCGAATGGCGTTTCGCCCAGATGTTATCGAGCTCCTCTCGAGGTATATTGAGCAACGCACTCAACGACGCGAACATATGCTCCGGATCGGCGACATACTGAGGGATGACGACGACGTCGAATGAGGGCCTGTTATCGACAAGAACCTGCCCCCGCCTGTCGAATATCATCCCACGTGCAGCCGGAATCGTAATCTCCTTGATACTGTTTTGTGTGGAAAAGAAATGGTAATAGGCCCCTTTTATCACTTGGAGATAATAGAGCCGCACGATTACGATAGCTATCAACGCGACTACGAAGATAGTTCCGTATTTGAATCTTCCTTCTATATCTACGGCATATTCCTGGGTCAGCTTCATTTAAGCACCAACCCTTTCGGCTTGGTGATCTTCTCCCAAGAGAGCTCCCAGTACCACCTGAGAAATGGAATCATCACCAAGGCAAGCGCCGCATCCAAGACGGCCTGCGCCGGCATGGAAGTTATCATCACTGACGGATAATCGGCCGTTCCTGTCAGGGCCATGAGAAGAAGCATGGATACCAACTTATCCTCAATGCTTATGATTCCCATCCAAAAAACCAGCGCCATCCCACCCTGAAACGATATCTTGGATATAAGAAGGCGTATTCCCCCGTAAATTACGAGATAGGATATCGTCGACACAGCGAATGGGGCTCCACTTACTATGTCCGACATGATGCCAAAAAATATTATGAGTGAAACGGCCCTGAGAGGTTCCTGATAGAAAGAGAGTGCGGCAACCGCCACCAGGACGAAATCGAATCTGATCGTTTCGACAGGAAGCCCCGCAAGCCAAGTGCTCTCAAGCACGAGAGCCAACAGTCCGTAGAAGGCCATGAGGATAAAATACGTCATCTAAAAACCTCACTGAACGGAATCCGGAGAGGAGAGGTTCTGGGTAACGAGCAGAACCAACACTTCCTGAAGCTCCGCCATATTCTCGAACGGAACGACGTTGGCCTCTAGGAATATTCCATATCTCTCTTTTTTGACGTCGGTGACGCTGCCGACTGGAATTCCCGATGGGAAAACCCTGTCAAAACCCGACGTGACCACAACATCTCCGTCCGCCACATCGCTTATCCTGCGCAGGTATTCTATCCTAGTCAGGTAGTAGCTCGGGCGAAGAGCAGTTTTGACAGCCATTCCAACAACGACCCCTCTTGCCCTGGACCTCTGGACAAGGACATCGACTGCGCTGTTAGGATCGGTTACGAGCAGAACGCGAGAGGCTTTGGATCCAACCGTCGCGACTCTGCCGACAAGCCCTTTGGGACCTACCACCGGCATAAGCGGTCTTACACCATGATCGTGTCCCTTGTTTATGGTGATATTCTTGAATTCTGCCCTTGGATCGTTGGCGATGACCTTTGCGGTAAGCGATTTATGGGAAAAGCTCTTCTCATATGAAAGAAGTTCATGAAGCCTCTCATTCTCTTTCTCAACCTCGGAGAGCTTTATGATCTCCCCCTCCAACAATGCGACCTTCATGCGCAGAGCTTCATTTTCCTTTTCCGCTCCGACGAGTGCAAAATAATGATTCCATACGGAGGAGATGGCACAGCCTATCGAAGTTAGGATTTTTTGGGGTGGGGTGACTACATTCCAGAGAATCTGCTGATACCACGGCGCCCGCCTGTAACCACCCGCCGTGAGGGAAAGAAACGCTATTAGGAGCAGAAACGGGACGAGAAAAGAAAGAAGCCTGGCTTTTCTCCTGAATAAGGCCATGGTCAGGTAACTGTTATCCCTCTGAAGAGATCCAGCCTGTCGAGCGCACGACCTGAGCCGAGCACTACGCAGCTAAGCGGATCGTCGGCGACTATCACCGGCAGCCCTGTCTCTTCACGAAGCAATATATCGAGATTTCTCAGAAGGGCGCCACCTCCGGTAAGAACTATGCCGCGGTCGACTATGTCGGCGGAGAGCTCCGGCGGAGTCCTCTCGAGGGTGATCTTCACCGCATCTACTATGGCATTTACAGGCTCGACGATAGCCTCCCTGATCTCCTCTGAATTGACTTCGAGAGTTTTCGGAACACCTGCGACGAGATCGCGCCCCTTGATCTCCATTGTACGCGCATCACCATCCGGATATGCGGTGCCTATCGCTATTTTAACGGCCTCAGCAGTTCTTTCGCCGATGAGCATATTGTACTTTCTCTTTATGTACTGGATTATCGACTCATCCATCTTATCGCCCGCTATGCGGATCGATTTGGAAAAAACTATTCCACCGAGGGAGATCACGGCGACTTCGGTAGTGCCGCCTCCGACGTCGACGACCATGTTACCGGAGGGCTCGGTGATTGGAAGACCGGCCCCCACCGCAGCAGACATCGGCTCTTCGATGAGGTACACCTCGCGCGCCCCCGCGGACTCCGCGGATTCACGCACCGCCCTCTTCTCAACTTCAGTGACTCCAAAGGGAATACATACGATTATGCGCGGACGTATGAGAGTCTTGCGATTGTGCGCCTTGCGAATGAAGTAACGAAGCATCGCCTCAGTCACTTCAAAATCGGCAATGACGCCATCCTTCATGGGGCGGATCGCTTCGACGCTTCCGGCGGTTCTGCCGAGCATCTCCTTGGCCTCCTTGCCTACGGCAAGAACGCGTTTTATACCGCGGGTATCGCGCTGAACGGCCACCACCGAAGGTTCTGCCGCCACTATCCCCTTGCCCTTCACATATATCAGAGTGTTTGCGGTTCCGAGGTCGATCGCCAAGTCGTTGGAGAAAAACCCAAGTATCGGGTCAAGAATCATATTTTCAAACCCCCTGGTGATAAAGTTGCGTCCGTCTAACAAAGCCCCCTGTAAAGATCAACAAAATTGTTGATTTATAAGGGGCCATCCGCTAGCTTGCCGCGCCATGCTAGACATAATCAGAAAACATTCGAGGTCCTGGGCGATAAAACTGCCGATCATCGCCATAATCATCGTCTTCGCGCTATTTTTCGGCTACAGCGCCATGCGGAACAGCGGGAGATCCGGATCGGACAAACCGGTCGGGACCGTGAACGGGCGCCCCCTTATGGCCTCCCAGTTCAGATACTTCTCTGAAAGCAACATCGGTCAGATAAAGCAGTCCTTGCAGGGCGGCGAAATCCCCGATTTTCTGATGGATATGGCAAAACAAAACACCATGCGCCAGCTCGTTTCCCGCGAAGTGGCGCTCTCCGAGGCCGATGCCCTTGGGGTAGTCATCACGGATTCCCAGCTGGCAAATGAGATAAGGAGCTCTCAAGCTGCTTTTCAAGGCGGAGAATTCGATCCGGCCTTTTATACGGAACGCTTTCTTCCACACTTCAAATCGAGATATGGCCTCTCCTACGAGGATTTCGTGAGGGATGATATGAGAATCTCCTCCTTCGCAAGCATCTTCAAGGGGGTTGGCGAAAAGATAGAACCAGCCAGGTCGCCATCCGACCAGTGGACGTTTTCAGTGGTCGAGCTGCCAGCCGAAGATGGAAATCTCGCATCAGAGCTGCTGGCGCCGTCGGCCAACTGGAAGGATATCCTCTCCAAGAAGGAGCTCTCTGAAAACAAGGTCGGTCCAATATCGGTCGCCCAGAGGGGGAGGATCGCAGGCGGAAATCTCACCGCAAGCGAATACGGTGAGATATTCTCGCTGGAAAAGAAAAACTCCACGACCGGTAAGAGCTACACCAGCGGGGATAAAACCTATGTGATCCGCCTCGTCGAAAAAAAGGTCGGCAAGGAAGATGACAAGGCGGATGCCCCTGACAAACTCGACTTTTTTAGGACTTGGATGTCAAAGCTTCTGGCAAGCGCGAAAGTCGAGTCCTATCTGGAATAAAGCGAGGAATGATCCTTTCCCGCTTCGCCCTGTGCAATAATCGTTCGAGGTAAAATTTTTCAATGAACTCCAGCCTTTCAATTTGCGTCGAAGCCCTCGCCAAGGCGGGCGGCGATCTATACGAAGTAGGCGGACCCGTCCGTGATGCGCTCTTGGGGCGCGATGTCAAAGACCATGACCTGCTTTGCCGCAAACTCACAGCTAGAGAGATTTCCAAAACTCTTTCCAGACTTGGGAAGGTTTCAGCCGTCGGCAAGTCATTCGGCATCGTGAAGTTTTCTGCGCGGGGAAGTGAAAATGAAATCATAGACATCGCCCTCCCCAGAAAAGAAATCTCCACCGGGGCAGGACATAGAGATTTTGAAGTCAACTTCGACCCCGATCTTCCTGTCGAAATAGATCTGGCAAGGCGTGACTTCACTATAAATGCGATGGCCAAGTCTCTATCTGACGGAAAAATAATAGACCCATTCAACGGCAGAGATGACCTTGAAAAACGGTTGATACGGATGGTCTTCCCCAGGGCGTTCGAGGAGGATCCCCTTCGGCTGATACGGGCCGTGCAGTTCGCCGCAAGGTTTGGCTTCAAAATAGAGCATGAAACACTCGAGGCGATGAAAAAATCTTCATCGCTGATCGAAACGGTCTCAGGCGAACGAATAAGCATGGAGCTCGTAAAACTCATGAGTGCGGAAAGACCCTCATACGGATTCGATCTCATGAATGAATGTGGAATCCTGAAGCACGTGCTCCCGGAACTCTACGCGCTGAAAGGAATCAAGCAGGACAAACAGCCGGGCGACGACGTCTACAAACACACCATGCGCGCGCTGGACGCCGCGCGCAGCGATTCCCATATAGAAAATACGGGTTCGCTCGAACTCCTTTTCGCCGCCCTCCTCCACGACATCGGAAAAGCAAAAACGGCATCCTTCAACCAAGAGGCAAATCGAGTCGTATTCTTCGGACACCAGATAGTCTCGGCACGCATGGCCAAAAGATGGATGAACAGGATGAAGCTGGCAAGCTCGGGAGTTGACGAATCCGCAGTCCTGCGCCTGATCGAACACCACATGTTCGAGACAAAGGCATATTTCACCGACCGGGCAATACGCAGGTTCATCTCGAAGATCGGTCCTGATTTGATCTTCAGGCTACTGGACATGCGCCTCTCCGACAACCGCGGCGGAAAGCATCCAAACGGGATCAAAGGGGTCCTCAGGCTTCGCAAGAGGATACGCGAGGAGATGGAAAAAAAGCCCCCGTTCGGACCGCAGGACCTCGCCATCAACGGCCACGACATAATGTCGATGGGAATACCTGAAGGAAAGATGGTCGGCACAATTCTCTCCGCGCTGGTGGAAATCGTGCTGGATAACCCCGAAGAAAACACCCGCGACAAGCTCCTTGCGCTCACGAAAGAAATGGTGGAAAATCCCGAAAAGCTAAACGGGGGGGACGGGCGAGATGAAAGAAAAAAAACTGAATCCTGAAAAATCCGCAAAGCTCGAGGCCAAGGGTGACAAGCTCCTTGCCAAGGGCAAATTCAAAAAGGCGCTAAAAAAATTCAAGGAAGCGATGGAGTTTAACCCCAACCGGGTCGAACTCTACGACAAACTGGTCCAAACGCGCGACGGGCTCGATGAAGACTGGAAGATGGACGACTTCGTAGAATCGGTCAACTGGATGATGAAAAAACAGGAGATCGAAACCCCTCAGATCAAGCACGTCTATGCACAGCTCTCTCCGGAATGGAATGAGGCGCGCATGGTCGCAATAAGCCTTCTCGAGGCTACTGAAGATGAGATCCCGAGGATAATTGAAAAGATGGTCTCGCTCGGCGAAATCGGCACGCGCGCCGCAGCGAGCGTACTGACGGATTTTCGAAAGATAGCAAAGTCAAACTCCGAAGAAAGCACCGAAGAAAAGCAGCAAACTCCGGAATGAAAAATGATCGAACAATCGTGGTCGCGATAACCGGGGGAATAGGCTCCGGAAAATCCTCCGTCCTCTCGATGATGGCGGATCTCGGCGCCAGAGTCATCGATGCGGACAAACTCGCCCGCGAGGCACTTTCGAAAGGGGCGCCAGCATATCTCAAGATGGTTGAAAGATATGGGCCATCAATCCTCGATCAAAATAAGGAAATTGATAGATCCGCTTTGGCATCCATCGCATTTGACTCCGATGATGACCGCACCTTCATCGAGAAAGCGATTCATCCCTTCGTGAAAAATGAGATAAATCGCCTCGCCTCCGAATTTTCAAAGACGGGCACAAGGGTCGTGGCGGCCGAGATCCCCCTTCTCTTCGAGGTCGGATGGGAGAAGGAATTCGGCGCGGTCATCACCGTGGTCACGAATGAGGATGAGGGACTACGCAGGTTCTGTAAAAAGAGAAATATGCCATTAGAAGAGGCCAAAAAACGGTCAAAAGCTCAGATTCCCATCGAAATTAAGGCAAAAAAATCAAACTTCGTCATAAACAATGATGGAACGCCGGAAGAAACCCGTTCCCAGCTCGCCTCGATATTCAAAAAATTGGTATAGTTTTTATATATACCCCACCTCCTATTTTCAACTTACATCCCAAGTTCCCACAACTGTGGAAATCAGGAAAATGATTTCCTGTTTCAAAATCCACCCGAGGATCTGCTCACTATATAAAACATGGCCTACAAAAAAGGCCCCGTCATTTGACGGAGCCTTTTTGAAAATAATTTCAATTCAGCATCACACCTCTTCAACTTCGCTCTCATGACCGAAGGCATCCTTACGCGAAAGCCTTATCTTGCCGCTTTCGGCATCGATCTCGAGAACCTTGACCACGACCTCGTCTCCGACCTTGAGGACATCGGATACCTGTTTGATCCTGGAATTGTCGATCTGGGATATGTGAAGCAGGCCGTCGACCTTCGGAAAAATTTCGACGAAGGCACCGAAATCGGCTATGCGAACGACCTTACCTCTGTAGTACTTGCCAGCATCGGGGGATGCGGTGGCACGCTTGATAAGCTTCAAAGCGAGATTGCCGGATGCCTGGTCCGTCGCACCGACCACGACCGTTCCGTCGTCCTCGATGTCGATCGTGACGCCGGTCTCTTCGACTATCTTGCGGACGTTCTTTCCGCCAGGGCCGATGAGGTCTCCGATCCTGTCGACCGCTACCTTTATTATCGTAAGCTGAGGCGCATACGGCGAAAGGGCCTTGCGCGGAAGCGCGAGGGTTTCTTCCATCTTCGAAAGTATGTGCAACCTCGCATCGCGAGCCTGACGAAGCGCCTTATTGAGGATCTCTTTATCGATACCGCTTACCTTTATATCCATCTGAATGGCGGTAACTCCCTCGGCGGTTCCAGTGACCTTGAAGTCCATGTCGCCGAGATGATCCTCGTCGCCGAGGATATCCGTGAGTACCGCGGTAGTGTTTCCTTCCTGAATGAGCCCCATCGCAACGCCGGCAACCGGCGCCTTGATAGGAACTCCGGCATCCATCAGCGCAAGCGTCCCGCCACAGACGGTGGCCATCGAAGATGAACCATTGGACTCAAGGACTTCGGAGACTATTCGTATCGTGTACGGAAACACGCTTTCGTCCGGCAGAACCTTCCTAAGCGATCTCTCAGCAAGTGCGCCGTGACCTATCTCTCGCCTGCCCGCACCGCGCAAAAACTTCACTTCGCCAACCGAAAACGGCGGGAAGTTATAATGAAGCATGAACTTCTTGTAGTAATCCTCAGTAATATTTTCTATCAGCTGCTGATCCTTTTTTGTTCCAAGGGTTATCGTCGCAAGTGCCTGCGTCTCACCTCTCGTGAAGATCGCCGAACCGTGAGCCCTTGGCAGATAGCCTACATCGCATGATATCGGACGGACATCGGTCAACCCTCTGCCATCGATCCTCTTGCCATCCTTCACTATCATATTCCTTACCAAGTCGCGTTTGATCTCGCCGAACATCTCTTTGACTTCGTCCGTGAGCTTTCCATCGTCATCCGGCGGAACGAGTTCGGCAACGATCGCGGCCTTTAATTCATCCAACGCCGCGTACCTCTCCTGTTTTGTCGGGATCGTAACTGCTTTGAGCAGCCTATCGCTCAGGGCGGCCTCGAGCTTTTTTCTGATATCGGACAGATCGGGCAAAACAGGATCCTCCCACTTCTGTTTACCAACCTCTTTTTGAAGATCGAGCTGCACATCGATTGCAGGCTGCATCTCCGCATGAGCGAAGAGCAGCGCATCAACGAGATCACCTTCGGAGACCACGTTTGCGCCACCTTCAACCATCACGATCGCATCGCGGCTTCCGGCGACTATCATGTCGATATCGCTCTCCTGCCTCTGCGCGTAGGTCGGATTGATGATGAACTTTCCATCTATTCTTCCAACCCGGACGCCGGCAATCGGACCTTTGAACGGGTAAGGAGAAAGAGTCAGCGCCGCGGAAGCGCCGATGATGCCGAGGATGTCAGGATCTAGCTCGGGATCGGCGGAGAGCACGGTCGCTATCACCTGCGTCTCATTATAATATCCTTCCGGGAAAAGCGGCCTGACCGGACGATCTATGAGGCGGCTGATGAGGGTCTCCCTTTCGGTCGGCCTTCCCTCCCTCTTAAAAAATCCCCCCGGAAATTTGCCCGCCGCGAAGGTCTTCTCGACGTAATCCACCGAGAGCGGAAGGAAGGAGCGATTTTCGGAAGGCTCCTTTCTAGCCTGCGCGGTGACAAGCACCAAGTTGTCACCATATCTGACGGTTACAGAGCCTTCGGCCTGTTTGGCTATGCGCCCCGTTTCGATAGTCAGGGCCTTACCGCCCAACTGTATTTCGACTTTCTTAACCATAACTTTCTCCTTTTGAATCGCCGATAACAGTTCCCATCAGTTAACATCGCCCTGCGATGCACCCAGTCCACAAACCGCTGGAATGGAGCTTCGCAAGCCGGTGTTAACAGACGTTAACCGTTATCGGATATGTTGATAACAAATCGTAATCTCCGGAAATAATCATTCGGCGAGACTCAGGAGGGTGATAACTGATAACTTAAAAAAAAGCTCGCCTCTTATCCAGGCGAGCTGTTGTTAAAATTATCAGCACCCTCCTCGTTCAAAAGCCGACCCTTACTTCCTTATGCCGAGCCTAGCGATGAGATCCCTGTAGCGGCTGTCATCGACCTTCTTGAGATAGCTCAAAAGCTTACGTCGGCGCCCAACCATCATCAGCAGACCGCGGCGGCTGGCATGATCTTTCTTATGAGCGTCGAAGTGCCCGGCAAGCTTGTCAATCCTCTTCGTGAGGATGGCGACCTGCACCTCAGGCGAACCGGTGTCACCTTCGTGCGTGCGGTAGCTGTCGATCAACTCTTTTTTCGTCTGTTGCGTCATTGTCATAGTGGAGGGCTCCCCTATCATGTGCTCTTGGCGCTGTAAAGCTATTTTTAAAGAATTTTTAAAGAAAATGAATAATTTCAAGGAACCTCTGAAAAGCTAGCTGTAACAATAACTTCGACCATGGAGAATTGAGCATCGACCAAAAGATCAAGAAGCTAGAATCTAGAAGTGAGAAGCGAGATTTCTACAGGCGAGATTTTTCTAGCTTCTAGCCTCTCGCTTCTAGCTTCTGTTTTTCCCCGGTCACGGCTGTTACTGGATCCCCGATTACACCACTCGGGGATGACAACCTTTTCGCCATTCGGGGATGACAAGCGCATAGCTTTTAGAGACCCCCTGAATTTGCTGATTTTTCGGAGGTTACTCAACATCAAATCGCTATCAGGACCCTTTTCCAAAGCCCCGCATCCAATTTTAAGTCATCCAATGTAACCGCTTGAGAAATATCAAATTTTCCGCTTTTAAGGCGCCTTATTCTTGAGGCATGGCCGCAGGAGCCAATACGCTCCCCAAGATCCCTGCAAAGACTCCTGACGTAGGTGCCGGCCATACATTCAAGCTTCATATGAATATCATCGTCACAACTATTTATTATAGATATACTTTTTATTTCAACTGCGCGAGGCTCCAGCTCTATCTTTTCCCCAGCATATGCGGCATGATATGCACGCTGTCCGGCCACCTGAATCGCAGAGTAAATGGGTGGAACCTGCATTATCTTCCCTATAAAATCGGGGATAGAGGCCTTGAGGCGTTCCAACGCATCAGATGAAACCGCCGAGGTGGAAAGCACCTCGCCCTGATCATCATCGGTGGAGGTCTTGACTCCGAGCTTCAACACGAATTCATATACCCTTTCCCCGCCTGAAAGGCTCGAGGCAAGTTTGGTCGCCCCATTTATCACCAAGGGAAGGACGCCGGTCGCGGCGGGATCGAGCGTGCCAAGATGTCCTACCTTCCTGGCCCCTGTGATACGCCTCACTATCGCGACTATATCATGCGAAGTAAAACCGGCGGGTTTATCGACTACCAATACTCCATCGATCATGGCTAAAACCTATTCTCCAAGCTCTTTCTTTACGATCTCCTCGAGCGAACGCTTGGCCTCGCCAAGTGGAAGCTTTATCCTGGCGCCCGCCGCCCTGGCATGACCGCCACCTCCGAAAAATCTGGCGACCTTCGCCACATCGACGATATCCTTGGATCTCAAACTCACCTTAGTCAGCTCAGGTTCCACCTCACGGAAGAGCGCGGAAACTTCAACTCCCGCGATTGAACGCGGGTAGGTCGCGAACTCCTCCGAATGTTCCATCGATGCCCCGCTATCTAACAGCATCTTCTGCGAAATTTCCATGCTGCAGTATTTCCCGTTCATCCCTACGGAGATCGTCGAAAGCGACAGCGCAAGAAGGCGAATTGTTTCGATCGGGCGGGACTCTTCGAGATTTTTCGCTGAAGCCCAGGGATCGGCGCCGAGTTTCACCAGCCTGGAAGCCATCTCGAGCGAATGGGCCGAAGTATTGGAATATTTGAAAAAACCGGTATCAACTACGAGAGTCGTGTATATACACTGCGCTATATCCGGCGTAATCTCGAATCCTGCCTCCTCGAGAAGGTGCATGACGACCTCGCCCGTCGAGGCAGCCGCCTTGTCGATGAGCAGCAGATCGGCCTCGGCCTTCTCGAGCAGATGGTGGTCTATGCAGATGAAGATGTCAGCATCCTTCAAGGCCGCAAACTCTTCAGATATCCGGCTGCGCTGGGCACAATCGAGCATTATCGCCATATCGAAGTGACGGTCCGCAGGAAATTCCCTCCGAATCTTTTCGGCTTCCGGTAAAAAGACAAGGTTGAAGGGAACTCCGTCCTTGCTGTACATAAGGACGTCCTTCCCCATCCTGCGGAGCGCTATACCCAGAGCGAGGATGGACCCTATTCCGTCACCGTCCGGATTGAGATGGGAAGCTATGATGAACGAACGGGCTTTTTTTATCTCATTCGCCAGCGCTCCATAACCTAGATCCTTTGACATTTCAGCGCCCTCCGGAAAGCGCATCTATTTTTTCGCAAAGCTCGATGGATTCATCGAAGAAGAATTTCAGATCGGGAACGAACTTCAAGGCAAGCGCACTGCCGATTTCCCTCTTTAAAAATCCCTTTGCGCTCTCGAGGCCGGAAGCTGCGCTCAACTTCAATTCGTCGTTCGTGTCGTACATATGGAAATAGACGTAAGCAATTCGCAGGTCCTTGGTCATCCTGACCCTGGTGATGCGCACATTCACAAGCCTCGGGTCGGCAATACGCATGACGAGGGACTCATTGATCATCATGTATATCTCATCGGCTATTCTGTCGCCTCTGCTATACGGTAAATTCTTTGACATCGCTTTAAACCTCTACCTCCCACAAGCGCCTGAAAAAAAACCTCACTGCAAAATAGTATTTTTACAGAACGGCTGCGGTTTTTTCTATGATATAGGCCTCGATCACATCGCCTATCTTTATGTCGTTGAAGTTTTCGAGTCCGATTCCACATTCGTAACCTTCGGCAACCTCTTTTGCATCATCCTTGAACCTCTTCAGAGATGAAAGCTTACCTTCGAATACGACGACCTGGTCGCGAACCAGCCTGCCGAAAGCATTACGCTGTATTTTACCCTGAATGACATAACATCCGGCGATAGCGCCGACCTTGGATATCCTGAATACGTTTCTGACCTCGGCAGCGCCGATTTCGACCACCTTCTCGTCAGGAGAAAGAAGGCCTGCCATGGCCTTTTTTACATCATCGATCATCTCATAGATTATTCTGTAGGTCCTTATCTCGACGCCGTCGGCAGCAGCTGCAGACCTGGCTTTTCCGTCCGGCTGAACGTTGAAACCAAGTATGACAGCCTCGGAAGCCGCAGCGAGCATGACATCGCTCTCTACAATTCCACCAACTGCGGAATGCAGGACTTTTAATTTCACTTTGTCGGTGGAGAGTTTTTCCAGAGCGTCCTTAACCGCCTCAGCGGAACCATGGACATCCGACTTGATTATCACTCCAAGTTCCTTGCTCTCGCCCTCGGAAAGTCGCGCCGACAGATCTTCCAAAGAGATATGTATGTCGCTAGATAGACCCCTCTTGCGCATCTTCTCCCTTCTCTGGTCCACCACCATTTTTGCGCTGCGATCGTCGGCAACGCCTACCATATCATCGCCCGCGGTGGGAGTGCCGGAAAGACCCAGGATCTCTACCGGCTGCGAGATATGTGCCTCCTTGACCGGCTTGCCTTCATGGTCGAACATAGCCCTGACTTTTCCATCTACGCTTCCGCAAACGATATAGGATCCGACCTTGAGCGTACCTTCCTGGATAAGTACGGTAGCCACAGGCCCCCTGCCCTTATCAAGTCTGGCTTCTATGACGACTCCCTTGGCGCGGATGGTGGGATCGGCTTTGAGGTCGAGCATCTCCGCCTGAAGAAGGACCATCTCCAAAAGCCTGTCGATCCCTTCGCCGGTTTTTGCGGAGGTATGTACGCATATGACATCCCCGCCCCACTCTTCAGGGACAAGTCCGTGTTCCGTAAGCGCTTGGCGAATCCTGTCGGGCTGAGCCTCATGCTTGTCCATCTTGTTGATCGCCACGATGATCGGAACACCGGCCGCCTTGGAGTGATCTATAGCCTCGATTGTCTGAGGCATTATTCCATCGTCGGCAGCGATCACCAGAATAACTATATCCGTCAATTGGGCGCCGCGGGCTCGCATCATCGTGAAAGCTTCATGGCCAGGGGTGTCCAAAAATGTAATATTCCCCTTACTGTGTTTCACCTCGTATGCGCCTATGTGCTGGGTGATTCCGCCAGCCTCACGATCTGCTACGCTGCTCTTCCTTATGTAGTCCAACACTGAGGTTTTGCCATGATCGACGTGACCCATGACAGTAACTACAGGCGCCCTCGGTACAAAATTTCCTGCCGAAGCGCGAGCTTCGGGTTCGGCGAGTATTTCCTCTTCCCTGAACGCGGTGTTTTCAACCGTGAACCCGTTTTCCTCTGCGATCAGCTGTGCCGTATCAACATCTATGTGCTGGTTGATCGTAGCCATGACTCCAAGGGAGATCAGCCTTTTGATGATATCCGCAGCTTTCACGCCAAGGGTCTGGGATAACGCCGAGACGCTTATCTCGCCCTCTATCCGAATGATCTTCTTGATCGCCTTTCTTTCAGTGATCTGAGTTTTCTTGAAATCCTTGCGTACGGTTTTTTTCTTTCGCCCGGAGATAGCTGGTTGAAAAACCCTATCCCCCACAGCGGCAGCCGAAGGCTCCATGTCATCTTCGGTATATTTTTTGAGACCTCCCGCGCGCTGTATGGCCTCCATCTCCAGCTCGTCACGGCTTTTCTTTCTGCGAGTCCTTTTGAATTTATCACGCCAATCTTCCTTGAGGCTGATGATCTCGACCGTCCCATCGGCAGCGACTGTCGTTTGCTGAGGAGTCGGAGCCGGGCGCTCCAGAACTATGTGTCCCACAACGCCTATCTTCTTTTCGGCCTCGCTCGGGGCTTTCAGTTTTAAACCTTCATCTGCAGCAACGGATTCACCACCTTCATCTCTTGGCTCTGCTTTTTCGGAGGGAATTTCCTGTGGAGTTGCCTCCTGAACTATCTGTTCCGGCTTCGGCTCGGCAGCCGGCTGCTTTTCGGCAGTCTCTTGCGGTGCAGCTTCGGGTTGAAGGACTTGTTGAGTTGCGGACTCGACCGCAGATTCCTCCTGTGCAGGCTGCACAGGGACTTCCGGCTCGACGACCTTCTTGGCCCTTCGCCTGATTATCGTCGTGGTAACCCTTTTCTCAACGACTTTCGTTGCCGATTCACTATTCTCGTTTTTAAGCTCTTCAGACATGCCTGGTTCCTTCTTTTACTCTGGTTGTTTTAATCTCTCTAAAAAATCAGCTCGCCGAATCTTCCCCTTCGGAGGCCGACTCGGAAGAATCAGCAATATCCTCAGCTGCTGCTGCGGCCATGGCGGCTTCCTCCGCCAACCTGGCTTCCTCCTCAGCGGCCTTGCGAGCCTTCTCCTCTGCCTCCTCCACCTTCAGCATTTCGGATATCATGGCCTCGGTGCTCTTTCCCTCCGCCAAAGCAACTCGCGCCATCTCATGCAGACGTTTCGCGTTATCCTCGCTGATACCGGGAACCTGTTTGAACTCCTCGAAGTCGGAATTGCCTATGTCTTCAAAGCTCCTGAAGGTATGCGAATAGAGGAGCATGGCCATGCTCGCATCGATGTCCAGGACGTCGCACAGAACCTTGCGCGCACGTTCGGCGACCTTCTCGATCTTGGTCTCGCTGAAGACATCGATATTCCATCCGGTCAGCTGGGCAGCAAGGCGCACGTTCTGACCCCGCCTGCCTATAGCCAGCGAAAGCTGGTCATCCGGAACGACGACTTCCATAACATGCTCGCGTTCTCTGATGATTACCTTCACAACCTCTGCGGGAGCAAGGGCGTTGCAGACAAAGCGCGCAGGATCATTTTCCCATTCGACGATATCTATCTTTTCACCTTTCAGCTCGCTGACGACGTTCTGGACTCTCGCCCCCTTGATCCCTACGCATGCGCCGACGGGATCGACATCCTGATCCTTCGAGTAGACTGCTATTTTGGAACGAACGCCGGGCTCTCTCGCCGCACAACGTATCTCGACTATTCCTTCAGCTATTTCCGGAACCTCCATCGTAAAAAGCCCGGTCAAAAGCCCCAAGTGCTTTCTGGAAAGGACTACCGCCGGGCCGCGCCCTTCCCTGTCGATCCTCAGGAAGTACCCCTGCAGGCGCTCTCCGGCACGATAGCTCTCGCTCGGGACCTGTTCGACCTTTGGCAGTACAGCCTCGGTGCGCCCGAGGTCTATGACGATATCGCCTTTTTCAAAGCGGCGTACTACTCCGGTGATGAGCTCGCCGAGCCTGTCCTTGAATTCATCATAGACAACTTGGCGCTCAGCGTCGCGAACCTTCTGGATGACAACCTGCTTGGCGGTCTGCGCGGCAATCCTTCCGAAGACGGAGGGGTCCATCTTGACGCCTATGCTGTCTCCGATCTCGGCCTCCGGATCTAGCTCCCTCGCCTTTGAAAGATCCATCTCGACGTTCTCATCGGCGACCGTTTCAACGGCCGTCTTGAACTGAAAGAGCTCTATTTCGCCGAAATCTTCGTTGAAGTGGGCCTCGAGGTCCCCGAGGTAGCCCCACTTTTTTCGGGCTGCGCTGAGAAACGCCTCCTCAATGGCCGTTATGAGCATCTCGCGCGGTATGCCCTTGTCTTTACTTACCTGATCGAGCACCTTACCTAGATTCTGAAACATTCCCGAACTCATACTATCCTCCGGCATTGCATTTCCATTTTGTTCCCTTCTTTTGTGATTTAAAGGGGTCCTCATCTATCCGGGCCTTGCCAAGCTCGGCGATGGGTACATTATAATTTTTCCCGTCTATCGTCACCACGACGTCATCACCGCTGAGACCGACGAGTTCTCCTTTGAAATTGCTCCTGCCACCTACTGGATTCCTGGTCTTCATCCTAACGATCGAACCGGCATATCTTTCGAAATCCTCTCGCTTCCTCAAGGGACGGTTTATTCCGGGGGAAGAGATTTCCAGGACATATTTTTCGGGTATAAGCTCTTCTACCTCTATCAGATCCTCGACGGCATGTGAGGCTGCCGAACAATCGTCAATCGTAACTCCCCCCGGCCTATCTATATAGATGCGCAGAATCCTCCGCCCCCCCTCCACAGCAAACTCCCTATCCACCAGCTCATATCCGAGATTTGCCAGTACGGGGGAGACCAGGTCCTCGATCTTAGTGAGTATTACGGCACTATCCATTCCCTTAGCGTCTCTTTTCCGTGTTAGACCAAAAAAAATGGGCTCCCGCAGGGCCCAAAGAAGAAAACTCGATGAGGTTTGATACGGGCGGGACTATATATACAAAGCTGAAAGAGGCGCAAGGAAAAAGTTAATTATTTTCATAGGGAAAGCTTCGGAGAGAAGGTCTCGAATATGATGAAACTCCTGTAAAAAATCACAAAATGCCGGGGGTCGGCATGGGAAGCGTCACAAAATCCGAAAGGTTATCATCGCTGTCAGCCCCGCCTACCCGGGAAAGGCTGGAACCAGCCGGAACCCTCGGGGCAGGTTCTCCCTCGAGACAGGGAAGCCCGCTATCAACGAACCGGGAGGTTACATCACCGTAGCCGAGCGCATCCACAACCCTTCCCGAAGCATCGACGAGTATCGCGCAGTCCGGACCATTTTGTGGGTCGAAATTCTCCACATGATTCGCCCCCTCCACAAAGCTCTCCCTGCTCGATCCGGTCTTCGCGTCGGCGATCAGAAAAATCCCGTCATCGGGGATGATGGATTTAGCGGGAAGCCTGATGGTATCCTTTACGGCGCCATCGTCCCCATTTGCAAGGTAGATGGCATATCCGGATATCTCTTTGTTGGGCTCGCCAAACAGCTCTATGAAGACATTTCCATTTGTATCGACCCCTGGCACATCGTACAAAATCTCATTTATCACCAGATATGATGGCCTCTCCGGCGGGGCGGGCTTGTAGCTTCCACCCCCGCTGGGACTCGTTTCTCCGGGGTAGTGCGACCCATCCCAACCTTCCCCTCCCTCCGAAACGATAAATCTGCTCACGAATGGAGAGTGTATGCGCACGGGGTTCTGGGAAAGCGGCACAAGCTTCTCGCTGAAGACGAGCCTTGTAACCACGATCGCATATTCACCGGGATGGTAAGGGTCGAGACTTTCGAACGACACCACCTTGCCGTCATCGCTGACATGGAAACGCCCAGCCCTGCCTATCAAATCCCCCTCTATCGCACTTTCAGATATATCCTCATCGGATTCTTCCCCCTGCGCCTCGACCACCACGACAGATTTGGAGTCTATGCTGTCCGGATACACAGGCTCGGAAAATTCGATCTCTATCCTCTCATAGGGCGACGCAAAGGACATCCGTTCCGGAAAAACTGAGACGACCCTGGGCTGCGAATCGGAGAGCATGGAGATATCGGGAACCGAAACGCCGCCGCATCCTGAAAATAAAAATATCAAAAGTATGACAGCTCCAGTATAGATTGATCTTTTCATACCTTCTCCCTTCCCGATTTAAACCCTCGATATTCAATCGATCTGTTTTCCGAACCAGCCGCCCGTCATCGCATCGAGCGCCGCCGTAGCCTCCCGCATAGCCACCTCCTTCATGAAAAGCTCCCGTTTCAGCGTCCCCCTGTCGGCATTTTCGGAACGGAGTTCTTTCTTTATGAAGTCTATTTCACCAGCAAAGCGCTCGCGGTCGTAGTAGCTTTTACTCACCTCTGAGAGAAGGGTCTGTCTCTCCCTCGCGAGATTTCTTGCCTCCGCCGAGATCGCTAATGAATCGCGGCTGAAGAGAGCCTCCCCCAAATGCCAGGTAGCCCTGACCTCCACGTTCTGACCCAGATCGTTGTTGTAGCCGTATTTGCCCTCGTCGGGGCCGACCATAACGCCGGCGCTTCCGACATAAACATTATCATTGACGTCGACGGCGACTACGTCCCTCGCGCGGCGCTGATACCCGACCTCCAGCTTCGGAAGCAGCGCCTGAAGCTTCACCCTCTTGCGCCATGAGGATATCTCCTCAGGCTCGAGGCGGGCGTGCGCGATCGCCCTCGCCTGCACCTCGGATATGGAGGGAATTGGGGGTTCGCCCGTTGTACTTTCGTACGTGGATTTGGCTGGCGCAATGGCAAGAATGAGGAGGGCGATCGCACAAATTTTCATAACCGAAGGACAAAGCAATCGCTGTGCCATAAAAACTTTTTATTTTTCGCCGCCCAGCATGAATGAAGGTGCAGCAAAATCATCCAACCTGCTCGTTATCAGTCAGGAGGTCATGCGCCTCCACTCCGGGCATCAGCTGGCAAAGCCCTTCTGATCGCAATCCGAAGGGGATTCAAAACGGGCCTGGATATTGCAAAGCCACGCGCACGATGAAGAGAATAGCAGCAATATTCGCATCATTTATTTTTTCAGCTGCCGCATGCGGGCCGGCGCTGGGGCCCGAGGATTTCTTCGAAGACCGGAACAAAAGGGACGAGTCAGAGGAATCACACCACGAAAGCAGAATGGAGATAATCTTTTTCGACGTCGGACAGGGGGAGGCCGCACTGATAAAAACTCCGTCCGGCAGGGGGATATTGATAGACGCAGGCCCAGCGGGCGCAGGAAAGGATAAAATACTCCCCTACCTTATATCTTCGGGGCCGAGAAGGATAGAACACATATTCATCTCACACTATCACGCCGACCATATTGGATCTCTTTCAGAATTGTTAGGACAAGGCTCGATACATCTTGCGGGAAAAATCATGGATCGCGGAAACTACCCATTGGATGACGACCTGGAGGAATTCGCACCATATTGCGAGGCCTTCGATCAGCTTAGAAGCAGCACCTCGGCCGGAGAAAAATTCTCGATAGACGAAGTGGAAATTGAGGTGGCGGCATCCGGCGGAATGCTTTCGGATGGCAGGATAATCGAAACGGGAAATCCGCCGGACGAAAACGCGCTAAGTCTCGCTTTAATCGTTCGTTTCGGGGAATTTTCAGCCTACTTCGGCGGAGACCTTACCGCTGGCGGAGGAGATCCCCCGAACAGATCCCCCGACGTGGAAGGTCCACTCGCCGAGGTAATCGGCGAGATCGATCTGATCAAGGTATCGCATCACGGCAGCAAAAGCAGCACCTCAGCAAAATTTCTAGACGCCACATCCCCGTCCGCAGCCATAATATCGGTCGGCGACGGGAACGGATTCGGACATCCGGACCAATCCGTCATAAGCGCGATGCTGGACCGCGGGATCGAGGTTCATCAAACCGAGCGCGGCGCAACGCTGGATCCCGGGGTAAATATCTCCAACGGCGACATCCTGATAACGGCATCCAAGGATGGCAGCTTCGAAATCTTCCATTTCTGAAGGAAATTCGTTTTTTATCAAAAAATTCTTGAGATGAGATCAAAGCTAACCTATGACTTTTATGCCGCACACAAAAACCGGAGGAACTCATATGTTCATCAATCAAGGACGCCACTCAGGCTGGATCGAGGTAATATGCGGCCCGATGTTCTCGGGGAAGACAGAGGAACTGATAAGACGGCTCAAACTCTCCATGATCGCCAAACAGAAAGTTCAGATATTCAAACCGACGACCGATGACAGATATAGCGAAGAGCATATAGTTTCCCACAACGAACAGAAATTTCTTTGCACCCCTGTTACCTCCCCCGAAATGATACTCGACAGGGTGCGAGAGCATACGCACGTCGTAGGAATAGACGAAGCACAGTTCTTCGACATCGGAATCGTCGAACTCTGCCAGACGCTGGCCAACAGGGGGAGAAGAGTTATCATAGCAGGTCTCGACCAGGATTATCTCGGCGTCCCCTTCGGGCCGATGCCGGAGCTGATGGCGATCGCCGAATCGGTGCTGAAGCTCAAGTCGATATGCATGGTCTGCGGCGGACTCGCCTCAAGAACTCAGCGCCTGGTACAAAATTCGAATCAGGTTCTAGTCGGGGCAAAGGAACACTACGAGGCCAGATGCAGGGCCTGCTTCGACCCTGAGCTCGCCTCCGCAGAGGACGCCCCAAAAACCGCGGTTTCAAACACCGCGAATTCCACTCCAAGTCACACCTCAGGTTAATTCTCATCCTTCAACGACGGGGGAAAGATGAAAAATTGGTTAAGGGGAATATTCGATCTTGAAAGCAACCAGACCGACTTGAGGACTGAGCTGATAGCCGGACTCACTACATTTCTCACGATGGCTTACATCTGCTTCGTCAACCCGAACATACTCAAAGCGGCGGGGATGCCATTTGGCGCGGTCATGACTGCGACCTGCCTCTCAGCAGCCGTCGGCTCCATACTGATGGGGATATATGCAAATCTTCCGATAGCCCTGGCACCGGCTATGGGAACGAATGCCTACTTCGCATTCTATGTATGCGGAGTGATGGGAATAAACTGGCAGACGGCCTTGGGCGCCGTATTTCTCTCCGGCGTTGGCTTTTTACTCCTTACGCTGACAAATCTTCGGGTCAAGATAATGGATGCGATACCGGATTCCATGAAACATGCGGTAGCCGCCGGCATAGGAATATTCATAGCCTTCGTCGGACTCCAGCAGGCCGGAGTGATAGTCAAGAATGAACAGGTGCTGGTCGGCCTCGGCAACGTTTCCAGCAAGGAAGTCCTGGTGACGCTGGCCGGGTTTATCATCACCGGTTTTTTTCTCGCTCGAAAAATAAAAGGTGCACTGATGTGGGGAATCCTTACAACTACTGCACTGGCGATAGCGGTCGGGGTGTCGAAAATGCCGGAGGCGATTCTGTCGATGCCGCCATCGATGTCGGAGACATTCGGAGCGATGGATATAAAAGCGGCATTCAAAATAGGACTTTTTCAGATAATCTTCGCCTTCCTGTTCGTGGATCTCTTCGACACGCTGGCGACGCTGATCGCGGTCTCTGATCAGGGCGGCCTGATGAAAACCGGAAGCGATGGCCGTCTCCATCTCCCGCGCGTCGGCAGAGCTCTTACATCCGATGCCATAGCGACGATAGCAGGAGCGGTCTTTGGAACCTCCACAACGACGAGCTACATCGAAAGCACTGCAGGAATAGCGGCCGGAGGAAAAACCGGTCTCACTTCCGTCGTAGTGGGGGTCTTATTTCTTCTCATGTTATTCATATCCCCAGTAATCGGGATCGTGCCGGCACAGGCCACGACTCCGGCTCTCGTCATAGTATGCATCTTCATGATGAAAAGCCTGTCCAAGATCGACTGGAACGATTACACTGAAGCGATACCCGCCGTAGTTACCTGCCTCGCGATTCCGCTGACATTTTCCATATCCAACGGGCTCGCCTTGGGATTCCTGCTCTACCCAGTCCTCAAGCTCATCACCGGCAGGTGGAGGGAAGTAAACTGGATGGTCTATCTGCTTGGCGCACTATTCATGTTCAAATTCATATTTCTCGGAAGCTCGGGAGAATAGCTTACGAAACTTTTTAGAAATTAGCGAATTTGCCATCCCCGAGCGACGAAAAGGTCGTCATCTTAATCTTAATCCTAATCTTAACCTTAATAACGATATTTTCGAATATAAGCTAATCTTACAAAATGCTGATCAAAGATCAGCGATCAGGATTCGACCCCCTCCCGCAACGACCGTGACTTGTGACTCGTAACTGGTGAACGGTCGGAACGGGATTCCCGTCTGCCCCGCGCGGTAGCGGTGGTTTGCCCCGCGTTAGCGGCGGCTTACAGCATGCGGGAATGACGGCGTGATTGTCATCCCCGAGTGCTTTAATCGGGGATCCCGTAACAGCCGTGACTGGGAAAAACAGAAGCTAGAAGCGAAAGGCTAGAAGCTAGAAAAACCTCGCCTGTAAAAATCTCGCTTCTCACTTCTAGATTCTAGTTTCTTGATTTTTCCGCTTTCCGATTAGATATCTTTGCAAGTCATAAATACTGTGTTAATTTGCGGCTTCGAAAAGGGGAAACGATGAACGTCTATCTTCTCGCAGTAATAGCATATCTGGCTTTGATGATCGCGATAAGTGCCTACAAGAGCAGATCTATCAAGGGTCAGGATGATTTCATGGTTAGTAACAGGAACGTCTCGACATTCATGCTGGTAACGACGCTCATCGCAACATGGACCGGGGCCGGCAGCCTGATAGGAGGCGCAGGGCTCGCCTACAGACAGGGGTTTTCCGAGCTCTGGATGTCAGTAGGGGCGTGGTTCGGCATACTGCTGGTATATTGGTTCGCAGGGAGGGTAAGGCACATATCACAGTTCACCCTCCCCGACATACTTGAAAAGAGATATAACGGATTCGCCAGGGCAATCGGATCCCTCGCCATTATTATCGCCTACCTAACCATAGTGGGCTATCAGTTAAAGGGCGGTGCCTTCGTACTGGAGCTCACCACCGGAATACCGTGGCAAAGCGGGGTCACCGTAATAGCGGTCTTTGTAATACTTCTTACGGCGCTGGCCGGAATGAAATCCATCGTCACTATAGATCTCATAAACGGCATACTTATAATAGCCGCAATAGTCGTGGCGGTTCCCATACTCTTCTTCGACCTCGGAGGATTCGAGGCAGTCGTAGCCGCCCTTCCGCCAGAACACTTCTCCATCATGGGCGGGCATAACATCATCTGGGCGATGGCTGTATTTTTTCCGGTATTTCTG
The DNA here is from genome assembly GCA_012513515.1 of Myxococcales bacterium. Classification (NCBI taxonomy): domain Bacteria; kingdom Pseudomonadati; phylum Myxococcota; class Myxococcia; order Myxococcales; species Myxococcales bacterium. The sequence continues at coordinate 211,060 of JAAZCA010000029.1, forward strand.
CTGCTGATAGGCGAACCCTCGATGTACCAGAAGTTCGCCTCAGCAAAAGATGAAAAAAGCGCACGCAGATCGGTAATAGGATGGATCATCGGAATCATTATCGTCGATACCCTCATCTGCACGCTCGCAATCCTGGGACGTGTAAAATTCCCTCACCTGGGAGCAGACGGCAACGCTGAAAGGGTGATACTCGATATCGCCCGATTCGGCCTACCGACGTGGGCGGGATTCCTGCTCCTGGCTGGCGCCCTCGCCATAGTCTTTTCGACAGCTAATTCCTTCCTGATGGCACCGGCGACAAACGCGACACGCGACATAATACAGAGGTTCATCGCTAAAGGAATGAGCGAAAAAACGGTCGTCATCGTAAACAGGATAGTGCTCATAGTTTTCGGCCTTCTCTCCTACCTTCTCATAACCAGATTCAGCAATGTTCTCACCATGGCGCTAACGGCCTACACAATGATAGGGGCGGCAATAACTCCGGCGGTATTCGCCGCATTCTTCTGGAAGAGGGTCACCACCGCCGGAGGAGTATCGGCGATAGTCGGCGGAATGACGGGAACGATAGCGGCAAAAATCCTCTCGGATAAACCGTCGGTACAAGCTTACTTTGAAGGTGCATTCGGCATCCCTGGCGGAGAGCTCGGAGAATACATAATGATTCCAGCCTTCGCAATTTCAGTCACGCTGCTCATCGCCGTTTCGCTTCTGGGCAAGAAACCTCCAGAGGAAAAATGGGCGGTTTTCTTTGAAAAAAATAACGGAGGGAAATAGACATGGCTGCGAAGAATAAGGACTTGAGGTCCGCACTGACAGATGCCCACGCCTACTTCTACATACTGAAAGGCGACGAAATCGAGCGCCTCAAGATGTGGGACATAACCGAAGACTCCATAGTCATCGACCTCCCCCTGAACTCGCCCCTGCGCAAGACGGTGCTCGGCTTCATCCCAACCCTTATGGGCACAGCTATCTACGAAGTTGAGGGAGAGGTCTCGATGGAACCACTCCCCGACCAGATGGAAAAAACGGTCCGGGTGATCGTCAAACCCAGCGACGTCAAAAAAATCAATCGCCGCCTCTTCCCAAGATACAACTTCACTCCGCCCATAGGGATAATCGTAAGCTCTGAACAGGAAATTGACGGAACGGAGGGGAAGATAGTCAACATAAGCGCCGGCGGAGCCAGAATAGAGATGCCAGAACAGCTTAGGCCGGAGATGGACTACATCTTCGAATTCGATATCGAGCTTGACGATGAGATGCATTCATTCATCATATCAGGGAAAATAGTATACGAGATCCCGATGGCTTCGGGATACTCCTACGGAGTGCGATTCGGGGCATCGGAAGATGACAGATGCAGCCCAACCGACGAAGTCCCAATAAGATCTATAGACAGAACCGTCGATCTGATGGCTCTGGTAAACAAGCTGACTGTTCGAGGAAACTAGCGAACACGCGAAGCTGAAAGTGAGGCATTAAAAACAAAAGGCCCCGTATCCCTACGGGGCCTTTCTCTTTTCCTTTTTACCGCGCCAACTATTTGTTGGAGAGGTTGTACTTCTTCACATACGCCCAAAGTTTCTTCGTCATGAGTGACGGAGCGATCGGGGTCGTGCCAAATACGTTCTCAAGCGTGTGCTCTGAGCCCTTGAAGCAGATGCTGTAGCCGCCGAACGCGCCCTTCTTGGATGCGCTCTTCGTGCTCTTTTTCGTCGTTCTCTTCGGGGCCTTCTTCGTGTTCTTGCTTACCATATTTCCTCCTTAAGGAATGTTGTGGATTGCAGACTTGCGGCATTCTATACCATAAGCACATTCGGGAAAGAAGCAAAAAGTGCAGATTCTCACTTTTTTCCCCTCGTAAAAACAGACTTTTTACAATGCAAATTTGACTTATGTAACCTCTGAAAAATCAGCAAATTCAGGGTACCCTCTAAAAACTATGCGCTTGTCATCCCCGAGTGACAAGAAGGTCGTCATCCCCGAATGGTTCTATCGGGGATCCCGCAAGAACCGTGACTGGTGACTGGTGAACGGTCGGAACCCCGCGGTAGCGGCGGCTTACAGCGTGCGGGAATGACATTCATGGTGTCATCCCCGAATCTTCGTCTTAACCTTAATAACGATATTTTCGAATATAATCCAGCCTTACAAAGGGCGGATCAAAGATCAGCGACAATGGACCATTGACCATTGAACAGCTGCGATCGGTGGTTTTGGTCGATGGTCAATCGTCCATGGTCGAAGTTATTGTTACAGCTAGCTTTTCAGAGGTTCCTTATTTGAATGCTCCGACATAAGGAAGAGATCTGTAGAGCCCCTCGGAATCCAGGCCGTATCCGATGACATATCTGTTGGGAACCTCGAAACCGATGTAGCTGACCACATCCTTCAGACCAGCCCCGGTTTCCTTGTAGAGCAGAGAGGCGATTTTAAGCTTGGCTACCCTCTTACTTTCCATATGGGCAATCAGGTGTCTCAGCGTTCTTCCGGTATCGACTATATCCTCAACCAAAAGCACCGATTTGCCGAAGACGGGCTGCGTCATGTCGAACTCCATACGCACGGCACCCGTGCTCACATCCCCAGAATAGCTCGACACCCTTAGAAAGTCGCAGGTAAGAGGCATCCTAATCCTCCTTACCAGATCGGCCATGAAGATAAAGGAGCCCTTTAGGACGCCAACCACTACGAGGTCATCGCCGGCGAAATCCCGGTCCACAGCAGCAGCGATCTCCCCTATGCGACGCTTTATCTCTTCCTCCGAAACGAGGATATCCACTTTTCGTTCTTGCATCCAAGCCTCCAGATCATCCCAGGTATGAACAGACCTCTTTCGCCGCCTCATGCATATCAGGCGCATCGTAGATAGCCCTCCCCACTATGGCGTGGAAATGCTCCCCGGCGGCCTCGATGGCGGCGTCCACCCTGCCACCTTGGGTCAGAAATCCCGGCGAATAGAAGACGGGGTTGGAACGCTCCCTGATCAACATCTCGCGTATCTTACGTATCGACTCCGGATTGTTCCCGGGAACTACATAGTCGTTGATACCCAGGTTTGCAGCACACTCGTACATCTCGACTATCGCATCATCGGCGATATATCCGCCCTCGCTGCGCAGGTATTTCTTGTGCGTCATCAAACCACCGACGATAACCTCCAGCTCCTCATTTCTCGCAAAATCTATCCAGGCGCGCTCCGTCTCAGGGCCAGCCTGAGGGAAAAGAATGACAGCGTCTATTCCAGCCCGCTTGCAGACCTTGGCGAACGAACTCCCGGTATGAGGGATATCGGTCGCTGCCTTCTGATGATCGTAGATGATCGGCTTGTCGGTATATTTCCTCGCGATTTCGACGGCCTTCGGCAGCCCGATGGAGAGGGCCAGAACGAAGCCCAGCTTGTAGGCACCTATCTCCTTCAGACCTGCGGTCGCCTTCAAAAGCTCTTCGTATTTTTCGACCCCTACATCGCACGCCGGAATTATGCTATGCTTCTCATGGATCAACATTGCAGCCTCCTCTTTATTTAGATTTTTGGTGCAGCCCTCATCAAACTTTACAACAGCCTGACCGGCGCCACCCCGTATTCACGAAATTCAGATTCTATAGCATGCGCAATCTCTTCCCCCGGCTTCAGCGCCTCGTACGCCTGCGGAAGAAAACTCGTGGCCTCGCTGAGACAGAGATATCTCACTCCCATATCGGCTATCGCCTGCTCGACGCTCTTGCCGTCGTCGGTCTTCTCCATCCTGTTGGTGAGGCTTATCGCCGCGACTACTTCTATCTTCGCCTCGGCAAGCCCCTCGAGGGAAGCGATGAGGGAACCACCCGTAGTCGTGACATCCTCCAAGACTACCGTCCTGCCCCTGGGGGCTCCGACGAAAAAACGATCTTCGGGAACACCGTGTTCCTTAGGCTTTGCCCTTCCCATCGGAAGGGGGAAACGGCCAGGCTTGAAATCTGACGACCCCTTCGCCCAGATGTAACTGGCAAGAACACCCAGCTTGGTTGCACCCTCGGGAACCCCGTAAAAGGAGTCGGGAGAAAGCCCGGCATCCCTCACGAAGGATATGAGATAAGAAATGAGCTGATCCATCAGGAAAGCATCCGATGAAATCGTCCTCCAGTTTACATACCAATGCGATTTGCGCCCTGATTTGAGAGTGACTGCCTTCTCGAAGAAACCGACCACCTTGTTTTGTATTATGAACCTGTTGAACTCGTCGCGGTTGAAGCTTCCCATATAACTCCCGATGAGAGGTTAGTAAAATTTTCACTCCCCTGACCTTTGTGCCCGGGACCGGAATCGAACCGGTACAGGGATCGCTCCCCGAGGGATTTTAAGTCCCTTGCGTCTGCCAGTTCCGCCACCCGGGCTTCGGCCCAAAAGGGGGCCTGAAAACCATCACGGAATTTGAGGGATTTATTGCATAGCGGATCCTTTTGCAACGCATATGTTGAAAATGGCTTTCCCAGGATAGATTCATTTGCTAATTATCCCTAACGAGCGACCGATGAGAACGCCGGAAAAAGAGAGCTTCGCGGGATATACAGTCACGAAGCGGGATATAGCCCGTGGCTGCTCCAGTATGATCCACGAGGGGCTCTCTCACGACGGGAAAATAAGGGTCGCGATAAAAATACTGCGCCCTTCTAAAATTTCAAAAAACAGAATAGAGCGGTTCAAGGCCGAGTATAAAACTCTCACAAAACTGAACCATCCGAACATAGCCAAAGTCCTTGAAGCGGGATTCAAGGAGGGCACCCCCTTCATAATTTCAGAGTTTATTGAGGGAAAGCAGATCCTCTCCGCGCTGGCCGGATATGAGATCGGCCGAATGATTCCGATATTTATAGAGCTGCTAAAGGGGCTGGATTTCATCCATCGAAGCGGAATGCTCCATCTGGATATCAAATCGCAGAACGTATTTGTAAACGCCAACGCAAAGGGAAATAGGTTAAAGATACTGGATTTCGGCCTGGCGATGCCGGAAAAAGAATATCGTGGAGAATTCGTCGGAAGCCCTTCGACGATGGCCCCCGAAATAGCCTTGGGGCTGTCGGAAAAAGTCGGAAAGCGCTCGGACCTGTATTCCGCGGCAGTACTCATGTACCAGTGTTTGTCCAAGGGGAGGCATCCCTTCGACAGAACTCTTCAAAAATCGCGAGCTGAACTCATGAAGATGGTGGAAGCGGAAAAGGAAAAGCTCCCCGCGCCGCTGGATAGAGAGATCCCGGGATGGCTGGAGCTGCTCCTTTCCAGGATGCTCATCTTCGAACCTGAGGAACGGTTCTATGAAAACGCCGCCGGAGTCATACACGCCATCTCTTCAGGAAGGACGTCGGAAGCATCGCGCACATCAAGGGGTTCGCCCGAGTATCTAGTACCCGATCCGACGAAACTGGTAGGGCTTTCAGAAATTTCAAAAATCCTGACCTCCGAAATCGAAAAGAGCACAAGCGGAGATCTGCCGGAAAAGCCGCTGCATATCATATCCGGCGGCCACGGGATGGGAAAAAGCCACATAGTACATTTTCTCAAAACATTCGGAGACACGATCTCCGACAGAATATCGATCCACCGAATCTCCTTCCCCTCAGACGATGAGACGCTCAGCGAAAAGATTGCTGAGCTGCGCATATCGATATCGGACAATAAGTCCCCAATTCTCTTGCTCATCGACAACCTGGATGCTGCCGAAGGCAAAACACCGATAGAAGCTGAGGTCGAAAGGTTGATCTCCGGAATTTTTGCCTTCGCTGCAGCGCGTACCGAAAATCCGGAAATATATTCAGAAATAATCCCCACGATCGTGGCAGCGACAGTTACGGAAATACAGAAGGTCGGATTTCTGAAAGAGATATTGGCTTCAGCGCTAAAACTCCACGAGCTAAAACCATTCACAGCCTCTGATATAACGGAATACCTGGCGGCGACCCCGGCATTTTTCAGGCGACAGATCCCATCCGAAGCGACGCAGCACATACTTAAAATAACGGGCGGCATTCCGCTCGAGGTTAAAGAGCTTCTCTCCAAAAACTTTGAAGGCTTGTTCTCTTTCGATGCCGCAGGAGAAATAATCCTCGATCCCAAGATAATCGCCCCATCCACCTTTAGGCATGGGGCATCTACCGCCTTTGAAAGGCTCTTGCATAAGATCAAAATTCTGGACCGCGACGAAATCAAGTTGCTTGAGTCGATAGCCTGCTGCACGGCCGCACCGTATCTCGAGGCTCCAAAATTCCCGCTTTTAAAAAGGGTGACCGGATTGAAAGATATCGAAGAAATTTCTGAAAGGCTGATGCGCGCCGGCATACTGGAGATGGATCGAAAGGATAGGATTAAATTCTGTGACGAACATATGCCGGGGATGATCCTGATGAGGATGAACCCTGCGGATAGAAAAAAACTACACTCCGAGCTGGTCAAACATGTCAGCTTAAGGTGGAAAAATTTTCACACGGCTCACGGCGAGGATGATAAAAAAGCGATCAAAGCCGCAATCACCCTCGGCAAAAAAATGTTGAAGAACCACGGCGACTGCTCCGCAGCCATCAAGCTTTACACATCAGCTTTGAAAAGAGGATCGGAGGCTCATTGGAAACTCCGCTCGTACATTTCATCCCTAATTGCGGCTGCGGCACTAAACACCGGAGACCTGACAAGAGCTGGCGAAGCCATTTATTCCGGCAGCAGAATGATACCGGAGGGTGAATATCCTGCATACCGAAGGAGGTTCGCGCTCCTCGATATCGCCATGGCCCTGAGAGCCGGCACCCTCAATCACGCGCAGCGCCTCATAGAATCATCTCGCCTTATTGCGGCAAAATCCCGCCTGGAGGACTACGACCTGGCTTTGAAAAATTACAATGGAAATCTTCTCTATGAGATGGCAATCAGAGATCCGTCCAAAGATGCGAAAAAACTGCTTGAGGCCAGAAAGATATTTGAAGGTTCGAAGTCCATGGAATTCCGACTAGCCCCCCATTCAAGAAAAAAAGTCATGAACAACCTCTTATATTCCGTGCTGACTGCGCAGGGCTTGTACGAAGAGGCCGCTCGAACTCTTGAATTTGAGATTTCCGGAAATAAACCCGACATATTTCATCTGATACCCGCGTATATGGCAATAGCAGAGGGGTTGCGAATCTCAGGAAAAACCGGACGCGCCCTTCTTTGGGCCAAAAGGGCGTTGAAGCTGGCCGGCAACGGGAATTCCGGACCGATGCTGGCCTATTCGCATGCAGTTCTTGCCAACATATTTTATGACATGGACGATTTTCAAAGATGTCTCGCCCACTGCTCCAGCGAACTTGCATCGATAGCATGCCGGTCGGCGCACACGACACCAAACTCCATGGCCAGGATATGGTCGATGATGGGACGCTGTCATGGCGAAAGCGGAAATCACAGGAAGGCGATAGTCTATTTCGAGGCGGCCCTGGCATCAGCATCGGAGGGATATTTCGCGATGTCGGCATATCTGGGAATGGGCGAAGCCTACCTGTCGCTGGGAAAAAAGAAAACTGCGATGGAATACATAGGTTGCGCCGAAGCGATGCTAAAGACAATGCCCGTCGATGAGATTTCCAAATCGCACCGGAAACGGGCGAAGCAGGTCAAAAAACTCATCAGGGATCAAATGTGATTTCCCTCAGCATGGGCCACATTTCGAAGGCCGATGTCAGGCGGGATTTGATGCGCGACATGTTGACCGAAGAACAGTCTCTCGCGATGGCGGCCACAAAGCTCGTCCTCTCTCCATCGGCACAGTCGAGCCAAAGATCGCCCATGTGCTTCCTGGCCGTTTCCTTCGCCGATGAAAGACCAAACCCGCTGCCACACTTCTTCCCCGAGCTGAATCCCCTCTCGAAAATTCGCTCGCGAATCTCATCGGAGATTCCAACTCCGTCATCCGAAACCGAAAATCTGATTTCATCAGCACAGGAAGATGCGCAGATTTCCACCAGCCCTCCCCCTTCCGCAGCGGCCTCGATCGCATTTGTAACGAGATTATAAATCAGCGCCGAAATTTCCCCTCGGCGCAGAATTGCAAAAATGGAATCGGGGCCTATATAGTTAAGATGAACCTTTCTCCTCTCCGCGACAGGAGAAAGTTCCTGAATCACCTCGGAAACTATACCGGCAAAGTCGCAGCGAACCGGAACTTCATCCTGATCGAAAACTATACAGTTTCTTATCTTGAGAAGGATATCCTCTATCTTCGAATAGGCGCGCTGCGCTATCGCTCCTATGTCCTCATCCGGAAGAATCTCAGCGCAGCGGTCAGGACCGACGGCGATGTATTCCCTTATGAAGGAAAGCGGGCCTGAGGCATCATGGGCGAACTGCCGCATCTTCGCCAAGATATCGTTAAGCGCTCCGCCGGACTCGCAGCTCCAGGCCGAAAGTGAAGAATCGAAGGTTTTACTCACTGCATCGCGAAAACTTCCCGCCTTGATTTTCAGCTTCAGGCCGGTATCCCTGTGCCTAATTTCATAGATTCTCTGCTTCATAACTTGTACGCTCCCGACCGTCGCCATCCCCATTGGAAAGGACAAACCGGGGAGGAAGTGCAACCATCATGCCACATGCTGTGTAAGTATAAGTAATTGAAAAATCTAGCTAATTTGAAGAGAGAAAAAGGCGCGGCGGATTCGCATGGGAACTCTCCTCCCCCCTTTTCGGACAAAAAAGGGAAGAAGGGGTTTGAGATCGTAATCCTTATGCGGCCGCGCTGCCGTTCCAACAATAACTTCGACCATGGACAATTGACCATCGACTGACATCTCTAGCTTCTGTTTTTCCGCCAGTCACCAGTCACGGCTGTTACGGGATCCCCGATTAAAGCACTCGGGGATGACGACCACACTGTCATTCCCGCATGCTGTAAGCCGCCGCTACCGCGGGGTTCCGACCGTTCACCAGTAACGAGTCACGGTCGTTGCGGGGATGACAAGCGTATAGCTTTTAGAGGTGCCCTGAATTTGCTTATTTTTCAGAGGTTGCTTAAATGAAATAATTGATAAGAGAGGTTTCAAAAGTCCAAAATAAATGTTAGATTTCACCCTCGAAAAAGCGGCATGGCCATCTTTGGGTCAGCGCCAAGGCAGGATCGAAAACGCAGTTGTCGTTGCAAGAGTGGAATGAAGGACGGGAGAATCCTCGCCATGTCTGAAGCGAACGCGTTTGGCGGTTACATAGTAACCCGGCCTGAGATTGCGCACGGGGGATCGGGACTCGTTCATGAAGGATCCGCCCCCGATGGCAAACGCCGAGTCGCAATCAAGGTCCTGGACAAGGAACTCATAGAAAGAAATATACAGCGCGCATTAGCGCGAAAGCATCCTTCACTCGGAAATCGCCCTCTGGAGATAACTCAAGAGACCAGGCGGGCATACGAGATCAACGTAGAACGTTTCAAGATAGAATACAGAACGCTTCTCCAACTCGAGCATCCCAATATAGCGAGGGTCTTTGAAATAGGATTCAAGGAGGGCCACTTTTTCATAGTCTCGGAATTCGTCGACGGAAAACCACTCGCGCAGTACGTAAAGGGGTGGGAACCCTCCGAGATGATTCCACTGTTCGTGCAATTCCTAGAAGGACTCGACTTCATACACAGAAGCGGGCTCATACATCTCGATATCAAATCCGACAACATTCTCGTCGAAGAGGTGGAAGGATCCCCGAGGGTGAAGATAATCGACTTCGGCCTCGCTATGACCCCTTCCGAATATAGAGGAAGCTTCATAGGAACCATTTCTACGATGGCGCCGGAGGTGGCTCTCGGCCTACGCGAAAAGGTGAACTCCAAGTCAGACCTGTATTCGGCAGGGGTGGTCATGTACAACTGCATCACCTGGGGAGCTCATCCGTTCGAAAGGAGCGCAAGGGGATCGCGCGACGCCATACGGAAAATGATCGACGGCGAGGAGTACATATCGCCGGATCCTCCATCGGCGGCACACAAGCAAAAAGGAAGATTCGTCCCTGACTTTCTGGACAAGATAATCCTGAAGCTTCTTTCATTCGAGCCTGAAAATAGGTTCTATCCAAACGCGCGTGCGGTAATAAACGCACTTCGGACTCATATGCCTGAAGCCTTCGGTGCGAAGGGTTCCTCAGAGGCCTCATATCTCCGCCCACCCGGACTTTCTCGCATAGGCCGCGAAAAGATATGTGACGAAATAGAACCCGATATCGATAGGGTGATTTCATCGGAGATCCCTAAGAATTCGCTCTATCACCTGACCGGCCCGGACGGGATCGGCAAATCACATCTCATCTCCTGTCTCAAAAGCACAGCGGAGATGGACGTCGAGAGAATAGCGCTGCATTCAATGACATTTCCGATGTCTGATGATCACATGCTCGAGTCGATAGCTCGCCTCGAGCGAGACATGGCGGAAAATTCCAAGCCTATCATCCTCTTCATGGATGATCTCCATGAACTCATACAAGGATCGGAAGCGGCCGACAGAGCTCTTAAAACGTTAAAGGGATTGGCATCGCTGTTTGTGGAACGCAGAAAAAATCAGAAACTCTATTCCGATCTAGCTCCCGTTCTGATGGTCGCGACATCAAAATCCGGCAGTGCGGTCGCGGATGGTTTGATGCCGGAACAGCTTGAATCGGTAAAATTCGAGATCCCGCCATTTAAAGCCGCCGATCTGAAGAGATATCTCAAGGCCACGCCGGCGCTCTCCGAAAGGGAAATCTCCTCTGCAACAATAGATCTCCTGATAGAACAGACTGCGGGAATACCGCAGGAGATAGTCGAGAGGCTGGAGGAGCTCGACAGCAAAAGTGCGCTTTTCGACGCATGCGGGGAGGTTGTTATTACCTCGCAGGAAATATCGCTCCGTCCGGAAAAACCCGCCAGCGGGTCAACGCGGGAGAGACTGCTTGCAAAATTTCACTCCCTCGAACCGGCTGAACGCGAAGCGGCGGAGATTGCCGCCTGTCTGGCATTCAAGCCCTTTCTTCCCCCTCCATCCGCCTCACTTATCATGAAGCTCTTAGACAGGACCACCTCCGCACAGACCATAAGGATGCTTTGCGACAAGGGAATACTGAGGCCTGCCAAGTCGAAAGCGGGAAGCGTTAAAGATCCTTACACCTTTGTCGATGAAGCCTACATGCCGGGGCTCATCCATTCTGAAATGGAAACCAAACGCCGCGAGATGCTCCACGACGCGATATTTCTTGAACTCGAGAAGCGCGGGAAAAAAAGCGAAGAATTCCAAAATGAACTCCTCCTTCATCTTGCCTTTTCCAGCGACACCCGGAGGGCGGCATCTTCGGCGATCAAGCTCGGCAGGCGGATGCTAAACCACGAGGGCAAAGCCGCACTTGCGGTTGAACTCTTAGAGCTCGCGCTCCAAAAGATAGATGCGGAAAACTGGAAATTCCGATCGTATGTTCTGTCCCTCATATCGGGGGCTCATCTGAATCAGGATAGGTACACTGAGGCGGAACTCACAATAAGAGAGGCGCAGAAAATCACGCGAGAAAAATGCGGTTTTTGGCACGACCAAGTGACGTCCCTCGCGATAATAAAAACTCTGCGTGGCGGCGACCTCACTTCCGCAGGCAAGCTCATCGAAAAAGAAAAGAATTCATGTTCCGAATGCGACACGCTCTTTCGCAAGGCCTTCTTCATGAATTTCGAGGGACAGCTTTTCTACCACAGGGCATATCGCGAACCACAACGTTCGAGGGAGTTGCTCGAAGAGTCAAAAAAACTTTTTGAAAAGAGCGCTGAGCTCGAGCAGCTCCTCCCTAAAAACCGCGTCGAGCTAATATCGAACAATCTGTTATACTCGGTTCTGATGTCGCTCGGAAATTATCGGGCGGCTGCTGCTAATCTTGAAAAACAGATCGAAGAAAAAAAGCTCGGCATATATTCGCTAAACTCGGCATACGTTACGCTCGCTGAAATATACAGGCTCTCCGGAAACTTCGATAAGGCTCTTCTCTGGGCGAGAAAGGCCCTGAGGCTCGCTGAAAGCAAGCTCGCCGGCTTTCCGCTGCTGCAGGTTCATGCGACGCTGGCCAACATATTCTATGATCAGGGCGACTACCCGCGCTGCATGGAGGAATGCAACAAACAGATATCGGCCAGCGCATGCCTGGGCGGTGAAAACTACGCCCTCTTTGCGGCACGCGTATGGTCACTGATGGGAAGATGCTGCAACGAGATGGGGGACTACAATAAGGCGATACTATATTTTGAAGCGGCGCTCGCCGGCGACCGCCGCGACTTCTTCACCATGTCGGCCATGGAAGGGCTTGGCGAAGCCCACTTCGGCAATGGAAATTTCGAAGAGATGGAAAAATGCTTCGAGGAGGCCGATCGCATGCTTTCTGGAATGCCGGAGGACGTCTCATCGAATTCGCACCGCTATCGAATCCTGCTTCTGCGCGCGCGCGCAAAACTCTCATCGGGGGAGACAGACGATCTCGAATCCCTCCTCTCCGGCCTCAAGAAATACTCTCACGGCGACAAGGCGCATGAAGAGGAAATTTCCGAGATCGAAGAACGCATGGCAGAAATACTACGGTAAATAGTGAACGGTGAACGGAAACCCACATCTTCATTGCGAGCGTCAAGCGAAGCAATCCCGTTCCAACCGTTCACCAGTCACGAGTCACCAGTCACGGCAGTTCCTTACTTTTTCGCGCCCTGTTCATATAGTCATCGGCCTCTGCGTCGCGACCGAGGGCTCGGTTCACCCGCGCGAGGGCATCCAAATCTTTGGAGATCCCCGCAGAATATTCGACCAGCTTGTCTTCAGCAAGAGCACGATCATACCCTTGCAGGGCGGCCTCAAAATCCCCCTCTTTTTCAGCGAGCCTCCCCAGCGAATAGTGAGATGTCGCGGAAAGGCGGTGAAGTTTTTTAGGAATCGATATCGCCAGCGATTGGGAGAGTTTGTCGCGAGCAGAGGCAAGCTCTCCCGATTCGATATCGATAAGGGCCTCGTTACTTAGAACGGTCGCGACCCCCTCGCCGTCCTTAGCGTCGCGATATCTCTTCATCGCTTCTAAAAATGAGCTACGAGCAGATACTAAATCATCTTTTGCCATCTGCGCACTGCCGATATTATTCAAGTTCGCCCCTGCCCCCTTCAAATTTCCTATCCTGTCGTTGATCTCCAATGCCTCGCGAAATTTCGTGCAGGCATCGTCGTAACTGCCTGCGACAAGATACAGCTGGCCAAGATTGTTCAGGCTTTCGGCGACCCCTTCCTCATGATCTATCCTCTCGGATATCGAGAGAGCGCGACCGTAGAACCTGGCGGCATCATCGTAGCGCCCCTGATAGTAAAACTCGTTTCCGCGAAGGTTGAGGCGCTTAACATCGACCTTTATCGTATCGACCGTGGAAGCTCTCTTTCCGCCGCCACACCCTGCCATTGCTATCGTCAGCAGCGCAGCAATTATCATTATCAGCTTCACATAACCTCCTTTTTTTCCGGGAACGCGTACCGTTTGTCTCCCCAATTGGATAAGGTTGAGGTTACAGAAGCTAGAGTCTAGAAGTCAGAAGCGAGATTTCTAATCTCCGCTTTTTCTAGCTTCTAGCCTCTGTTTTTCCCAGTCACGGCTGTTGCGGGATCCCCGATTACAGCACTCGGGGATGACACCATGAACGTCATTCCCGCGGTCTTAAGCCGCCGCTACCGCGGGGTTCCAACCGCTCACCAGTCACGAGTCACAAGTCACGGCTTTTACGGCCGGGCTTCAAACTTGAGCGTCGAGTCCTGTTTTATCTGCTGCTTGATATTTCCGCGCAGCAGAAAACTTTTCTGCAGGGCCAGCGTTACCTTGTTAACCTCTTCAAGCCCGCGACGCGCCTCGACTATCGCGTCCCTGATCTCAGGACTCGCTTTATCGACCTCGCCAAGAATATGATTCAGATGCCCCATCGCCGAACTCAATTTATCGTAAAGATCGCGGCGCTCGAGGAGAAGTTTCATGCTGGAGTCATTTTTCGTCATCGCATCAACTATTCCCTTCGTGGCCGTGCTTACGTTGGCAAGGGAAAGCATGAGATCCCCTTTGGGATCGCCGAGGGCCGCTATCAGCGAAGTCGCCTGTTCTATCAGGTCATCAAGGCCTGCTGCCTCCGCCCCTTCGGTCGGAATAAGACTGCCGGGCGCAAGTGCTGGAGCGGCTGGATCGCCGGGGATCAGAGCCATCACAGCAGAGCCTACGATTGGACGCAGAACTCTGACACTACTACCTTCCCTGACTCTGTCGGCATACTGATCGAAAAGCTGAATCTGCATCTCTACACGATTATTCGAATCTAGCACAACGCGCCCTATCCGACCGGCCTCCAGATCGTTGATGACGACGAGCGAGCCTGGCTTCAAACCAGAAGCGCTTTGAAGATTTGCCGTGTAACGAACATACCCCTGAAACCAGCGCTGCCCGCGTGCGACGAGCATCAGGAGCACGACTACCATCAGTGCGGCGATGATGACGAAAAGGCCGACTATCTTTTGAAGATGTTTGAATTTAAAAATCATAATTTCTCCTCATTCCGGGGACGCGTACCCGCTTCGCGTGAACATACCCCCGCTGATAGTCACGGCAGCTAGTGGATCCCCGTCAACATCATGCGGGGACGACAATCACAGCGCCATTCCCGCAGTTGTAGGCGGGAATCCCGTTCCGACCGTTCACCAGTTACGAGTCACAAGTCACGGTTTTATCTCCACCACCCTATCCACCAGCGGTTCAAGAAAAGTGAGATCGCCCGAAGCGATGAGACATAGCGCTCCGGCATCCCTCTTTTTTCTCAAAATCTCGGAAAAAAGTTTTTTGTAGCGCCCGTCCGAGACCTGATTCGGCTCGTCGCAGAAAAATGCGCCCTTGGCGCAAATTTCGGCGCGAAGCAGTGAGACGCGGCGCTTTATGCCATATGAGAGGGCCGCAGGAATCATCATCGAATACTCGCCGAGCCCGCCTCGCACGATGGCATCAGCTGCAAACTTGGCAGCGGCAGATTTATCTCCCATGGAATATTCCACCGGCAGCTGTAAATTCCGCTCGACGCTCATATTTGAAATTAAAGCTGCATCCTGAAAATCGAAGCCTGTCTTTCCCCTTAGAGAGTTCATCTCACGGTTGCCCAGCGACCAAAAATCATCCCCATCGACCCGAATTACACCGCAAATAGGCCGTAGAAGGAGTGAAATAATTTTCAGGAGAGTGCTTTTCCCGCATCCTGAAGATCCCACGATGCCAACGATCTCTCCCGACTGAAAGCGGTCGGAAAAATCCTCTATCAGAAGACGCCCGCCATCGTACCTAAATGAAACATTTTCAAGGGAAATCTCCAAATCAAGACTCCTTCAGATGTAGAAAAAAAGTGTTATCAATATATTGGACAAAAAGCAGAGGTATATCGATGTAACTACGGCCTTGGTAGTCACCTGCGGAATCTCGGTAAAGGAATATCTGACTGTGAAACCAGCGTAACAACATATCGTGGCTACGATCACGCCAAAGACTGCGCATTTGACTCCGCTGACGGCGACGTCCCAGAATCCTATGGCCGCGGAGAGATTGGCGATATAAGTCCCAAAAGGTATATCGACCATGAACCTAGCGAAAAAGTATCCTCCGAAAAGTGCAATTGTGTTGAAATAAAAGGATAGCGCAGCGATAGCGACCGCAACCCCTATAATCCTAGGAAGAGCGATGAAACGCAGCGGGTTTATTCCCATAGATTCTATCGCTTCGACCTCGTGATTTACCGTCATATAACCTATTTCAGTTGAAATTGCGGTGCCGGATCGTCCGATGACGATAAAGGCTGTAAGCAGCGGACCGAGCTCCCGGACAACGACTATAACCAGGATAGTGCCAATCGCCGACTCCCCCCCCAATCCGGGAAGTATGGAAAAAGTTTCAAGGATGACGACTCCACCGATTATAAGAGCTATGGCAGTGATTATTTTCAAAGCCTCCACACCGGTAAAGAGAATCTGCCGCATGATGATGTCTAAAACCATCGCGGGTGCAACTCTCCTCTCGCACCATGCGCTTTTTAGGATTAATACAAAAAAAGCCCCTAGCTCCGAAATTTTGGAGAGAGTGGCGATTGATACAGCGCCTGTTCTGTCGAGAAAAGACATGCGCCGCTTATATCATAGAAGCGAGAAAGTGCAATAAGGAGTAAGGTTGAGGTCAACGGTTAAAGGTGAAAGGTCAAAGGAAATCAGGCGTAGGGCGTAAGGCTCAAGGCGTGAGGGAAAAGCAGAAGTGAGAAGTCAGAAGCGAGGAGCTAGATTTATGCGGGCGAGGTTTTTCTAGCTTCTAGCATCTCACCTCTAGCTTCTGTTTTTACGCCCGTCACCGGTCACGAGTCATGGAAGTTAAATCGGCATCGCTTTGAAGCCCTTCCCCATGACCTCGCTGACCTCCGCTATGGTCATAAACGCATGGGGGTCGGCGGATTGGACATAGAACTTCACCCGGGCGAGCTGACGAATTGAGACGATACAGTAGATGACCTTCTGCTTTCTACCCATATACGCACCCTCGCCATCGAGGAAGGTCACGCCGCGATTCAGCTTCTTCATGATTAGATCGGCGATCCTGTGAGGCTCATCGCTTATTATAAATACCGCCCTTCTTCTATCGAAGCCGAGCATGATTTTATCGAGTGCCATCGAGGAGCAAAATTGAACGACAACCGAATAGAGCGCAACGTGCAGACCATAAATCAGTCCAAGCGAAAGCAAAACAATGGCGTTAAAAACAAAGGCTATCGTGCCTATGCTCATCGACCATCGTTTTCTGATTACCGCCGCTACGATATCGATTCCGCCATGAGAGCTATTGGTCCTAAAGACCAGTCCGGTGCCACCTCCGGATAGCGCCCCCCCTATCACTGCCGACAGAAGGGGCTCCGGCGCCCATCCCATCTTGCTCATCCACACCGTGGAATAAAGACCCAGTGAAAGGGTTATCGTTCCGAAAAGACTTCCTATTATGAAAGAACGGCTGAGGTAGATTATCCCGAAAATAAAGACGGGGATGTTCAGAACAAGAACATAAGTTCCCACTTCATACCCTGTGAGATATGATGCAAACTGTGAAAGCCCGCTGACGCCACCGGAAAGAAATTTGTGCGGTATCAAAAAAACGCTAACCCCTACGGAGGTAATCGCCGAACCAATGATGATGATCAGAATATTTTTAAGGATTCCAACAAATCCTATCTTATCTGCCCCGAATATTTTTTTCATCGCGAGCTCCTTTTCACCAGTCACCAGTCACCAGCCACCAGTTACACCTCCCTACCTGCTTCTATTCCCGTAATTGAATGCCTTGGCTATCGACGGAAGAACTATCATAGTCGCAGCAAGACACGCAGCTGATGCTATCGCCATTATCTTCCCGAGACTCGCAATGCCGCGATGCGATGCGATCACCATCGCTCCGAAACCTATTGCATTCGTAAGAGCTGTAAGAACCACCGCCTTGGCAGTCGAACTAGTCATGGCGGAAAGAGATTTCTCCAATCTCAGCCTGTGCACCATATGCACACCGAAATCGACGCCTATTCCGATCAAAATCGGAATCGCAAAAAAGTTTGCCATGTTGAATGGTATGCCGAAAAATCCCATTCCGCCGAGAAGCCACAGCAACCCTATCGCAAGAGGAGATACTGCCATGACAGCGGATTTTACGGACCTGAAATCTATAAGGACCAGAACGAATATCACGACAAAAGCGAGTATTGCAGAACGCAAAAATGTTTCGCGCATCATCTTGGCAGATTCATAAACACTTATCGGGGTTCCAAAAACCTCCGGATGCACACTCCTTATATCAGAAACAAAATGTTCCAAAGCGACGGGGTCCCAGATATCCTCCTTAGGATAGATAAACATGGAATACCTTCCCTTGGGGCTGACAAAGCGCCTTAGGATATCCGCCGGAAGATCCTTCTCCGATATAGTAGTAGGATCCATACCACTGGCAAGGATCTCTATGCTGTTGTGCAAATCCTTGAAGAAATTTTCCTGAAGCGCAGCAACTCTTTTGACTTCTTCCGACGAGGCGGATGATATTGCGGCGGCGAGGTCAGAAGCCTTCGCACCGAATTTGTCCAACTCCTCGACAGCATCGGCCCTGCCTGCCTTAAAGGCCTCATTCTGTAGAAGCATCAGGTTATCTGAAAGATCAGTCAGCGACGACGAAAGAGCTGCCGCATCGAGTTCGCCGGAAAGCGGACTGAAAAGCAGATTTGCAAAGGCCGGGGCTATACCTTCAATTATCTGAATTTTTGCAAGCTGGTGTTCAGGGACTATCCGCTCAACATCATCAACCTTTCTCACGCTTGGCCGCATCTCGAATTCTTTTGCCAGCTCGTGCGACTTCTGAGCGCTCTCCGTCACCGCCCTGGCAAACCAGGTTGTCTCCGAAGACTTCTCCATTATGATATGTTCATACTTTACTGATTCCAGACCATCTGCCTGTAAGTTAAGCAGGTTGTTATCGAATCCGGTCTTAGGCGCAAAAACGACCGCTACCACGCTGAGGATGAGAGCCGCAATCCCAAGCACCCATGTTTTGCGATAAGCAAAAGAAAGATATGGCATCGCGAATGGTTTCACCTTCTTGAGATCCATCGGCGCGCGTCTTCTGTCGCGTATAATGATCATGGCCGGCAGAACGATCAACATACTGGTGAGGCAGAGCAGTATTCCGCTTGCGGCTATGAATCCTAGCTGGGCGAGCGCAGTGAAATCCGTCCACATGATGGTTAAAAATGCCGCGGATGTGGTAAGAGCGCTGGTAAGATCTGCCCTTCCTGAAGTCGCAAGCGCTTTAGCGATGGAGGAATCTATCTCCCCGCTTTCGGACAGATACTCCTGATATCTGGCAACTATATGTATCGCATATTCGATCGAGGCGCCAATCAGGATAAGAGTGAAGACTATCGATAGAATATTGAGCGTTCCATAGACGACCGATACAAGGCCGAAGGTCCAGGATATCCCCATTATAAGCGATGTCATCGCAAGCATGGGCCTGCTGAAGCTTCCGAAGAAGAGGACGAAGAGCATTCCCACAAGTACAATGGCAAGAAGTGTGGCACGCGTCGTATCGCGGTCGGATGTTTGCATCTCGTCGGCTGAAAGCACCGGCCTTCCAGTAAGCCCAGCACTGATGTCGGCAAAATCCGACTCGCTCTTCGTCTGTTTTATCGCGGCACGAATATCGGCCAGCGGCTTTTCTATCACTGACATCGTCGTAAAATCTTTGTCAGGCATGATCATGATGAGATACAGATCGCCATTTCTGTAATAGCCGTCGGAATCGAAGGTCTCATCCCCTCCGAAAAAAACCGATTCGAGCCCTGCTCCAGAAGTTTTACCGCCGGCAAGCGCAGCGGAAATATTATCCAGCATGCTGTCGATAAAAGTGAAGCCCTGTGAGAGTTTTCCCTCGTCATCTTTTGAAACAGGTTCTCTTACTTTCGAGGTGAGGGCGCTTATGAGTTCAGCAAAACTATGCCAGCTGGCTATATTTTTTGCGGAAAAGGCCCCCTCCGTGAGCATCCCCTTGAGAGTCGTAAGCTGGTCGGTAGTCAGATACAGGAGAAAATTCTTTTCGAGCACAGGGTTTTCTATCTTCCATATCACCTGGCTGAGTCCATCGATCCCATGAAGCCGCCCCGCAAGCGAGGAAATGAAACGCTTTGCCCTTTCAGGATTTCCCTCCGATTCGACCACCACATAGAGATATTCCTCGTCCCCGAACTCATCAAGAAAATCGAGATAGCGCCTGCTGTAATCGAGGTCGCGAGAGACGAGATCATCCTGGTTGGCGTTCAGCTTCAGGGTCAATGACGCATATACTGCGGAAAAAACCGTCAAAAGGAGCGCGGCTACGACTATCTTCCATGGATGCGCCGACACAAATCCGGCAATCGATTTAAAACATCTGGTTTTCATTGAAGCCTCCGGAAGAAACTATCTACGGGGAGAAGATATATGAAGAACGGAATCAGAAGATCTCTCCGCGTTTTCGGAAATAACCGCACTGACTATGGCATCGGCGTAGAGGTCGTGCATTCTATGCAACTCAGGAATGGCCCCCTGCTCAACGAAGATATCGTCATATCCAAATCTAAGGACCGATATTTCTTCGAACCCTCTGTCGCTTAGAAGTTCGAGCACCGCCGATCCAAAGCCGCCCGCCTTCATACCATCCTCTATGGTGATAAAACGGCGGCATCTCTTGGCCATCCTTAGAATGCAGGACTCATCCAGCGGCTTGACAAATCTCGCATCAACCACGGCAGCATCTATACCCCGAAGCTTGAGCGATGACGCGGCGTCCACCGCTACCTTGAGCATATTCCCAGCTGAAAAAATAACACAGTCCGGTTTTTCCGGATCCCCTATCGTCACCGATTTTCCAAATGGAATAGGCTCTGGACTGGCGGAAACAGCAACGCCGGTCCCTTTCCCTCTGGGATATCTTATCGCCACAGGCCCTTTATACGTCATGGCCGAAAACAGCATCCTCGAAAGCTCCTCCTCATCGGATGGCGCCATGATAGTCATATTCGGAATAGATCTCAAAAAACTTAGATCGAAAACTCCATGATGCGTAGGGCCGTCATCACCTACGACTCCCGCTCTGTCGATCGCGAAGATGACAGGCAAATTCTGGAGAGCGACATCGTGTATCACTTGGTCGAATGAGCGTTGCAGAAAACTGGAATAAACAGCAAAGACCGGGCGAAAACCACGTGTCGCAAGACCTGCTGCGAATACCGTGGCATGCTGCTCAGCTATTCCAACATCGTAATATCTACCTGGAAATCTATCGCGCACCTTGTCAAGTCCGGTACCGCTGGGCATAGCGGCGGTTATAGCGATCACGCGGCTATCCTGTTGCATCAACCTGCAGAGCGAATCGCTAAACGCGGCGGTATATGTAGGACGAGGATCATTGGGATCGGAAAGCGGATCGCCTGTGTTTATGTCAAATTTGGATATCCCATGATATTTCGAAGGGTCTTTTTCGGCCGGGGCGTACCCCTTCCCCTTCTTCGTTATAACATGAAGCAGAACGGGCTGCGACTTATCGGGGCTCTTGTCGATATCATCGGATATATTTTTCAGTGTTTCTACAAGCGATTTGTAGTCGTGGCCATCTATCGGACCGATGTATCTGAAACCGAAGGCCTCGAACAGACTCCCTGCCAGAAAAAAATCCTTCACTACGAGCGCCGCCCTTCTGGTCAAATCCACAAGATTGAGCTCTTTGGTCGAAACTATGTTGAGCAGGGTCTTCACATCGCGCTTGATACGGTTGTAGGTCGGATTGGTGAGGCCGCGATTCATGAATCGGGCTATGGCGCCGACGTTCTTGTCGATCGACATCTGATTGTCGTTTAGCACCACTATCAGGTTTTTGTTCTGAATGTGTCCTGCGTTATTCATCCCTTCGAATGCAAGACCTCCAGTCAACGAACCATCCCCTATCACGGCGATGGTCTTGCTCTTATCGCCGGAAAGGCGTTTTGCCTCGGCGATTCCCAGCGCTGCGGAAATGGAGGTCGAGCTGTGCCCTGTGCCAAACGGATCATGCTCGCTCTCCTCGCGCTTCGGAAAACCTGAAAGGCCGCCGCGCATCCTTATCGTGTGAAAGCGATCGCCGCGGCCTGTAAGTATCTTGTGGGCATAGGCCTGATGTCCGACATCCCATATGATGGAATCTTCGGGGCTTTTAAAAACCTCGTGCAGTGCTGTAGAGAGTTCAACAACACCGAGGCTCGGCGCAAGATGCCCGCCGTTTTTAGATGAGATCTCTATGATCCGATTTCTTAAATTTTCCAGATCTTCATTTGTATATGCCATGTTTATATCCTCAAGTGAAGCTAGGCCGAAAATACCGACCATGAACAATTGACCATCGACCGACATCTCTAGCTTCTGTTTTTCCGCCAGTCACCAGTTACGGTTGTTACGGGATCCCCGATTAAAGCACTCGGGGATGACGACCATACTGTCATTCCCGCATGATTTAAGCCGCCGCTACCGCGGGGTTCCGACCGTTCACCAGTTACGAGTCACCAGTCACGGCTTTTACACCCCGCCCATCTTTTTCAAATATCCGTACCTTTTATCCACCGCGGTGATAACCATCTTAACGAAGGACTCGATCTCGGCCTTGATATAATCATCGAAATCCTGCCTTATGTAATACTCGAACCGAGTCCCGGAATTCACCAATTTTTCCGACTTGATCTGCAAGGATGGGACCGAGAACTCCCCTATTTTGCGCTCACTGTTGCCATTGCCAAACCAGCTTATCGCCGGAAGCGAAAATTCCACAGCCATCCCCGACATCATCGACCAGAGGTCGTCCTTCGATTCAGCATGGCGAACCTTTATCAGAAGAAAATTTTTATACGCATGAAGCGCCTTAAACCTCGAACGATTCTGCAGATATCTGTTCAACAAGACGGGCTTGAAATAACCCGTGTATATGAAGAATGCGGTAAGCCCCGCCAGAATAAGAAGTAAAAGTAAAAGCCCTGGTATAAAGAGGTGAAAGATGAAGAGAAGCGCTGCAATCAGCATGATCCCAGTGAAAAACATTATGATTTTCACGCATCCATCATGCCCAAATCCATTACGCATCAGGAAATGATGCAGGTGCGCATTGTCCGCGCTCATCATCGGTTTGCCCTTTATCACCCTGCGCACGATCGCAAACGCCAGATCGAGAAGAGGATAAAATAAAACCAGAAATGGGGCCGCCCCCTGTGAAAATTTACCGGAGGCCTGCACGTTCTGGATCATTATCACTGAGAGGATAAAACTTATCAGCAAACTTCCACCATCGCCCAGAAACATCCCTGCCGGATACCAGTTGAACTTCAAAAATGCAGCGAGGCAGAAGATGAAGATAAACGCGAGCAACGCCACGAAATAAAGTTCCAGATAAAGCGCCATCGCCAGATTTGCAAAGGAAGCGATTAGGACTATTCCGGCAGCAAGCCCGTCCAGGCCATCTATTATATTTACTGCATTCATCACAATCACTATGACAAAGACGGTAATCAAATACGAGATCTGTCCGAACTCCACCAAGCCGAGGATCGGAAGATTTATATGATCAAGCTGGACTCCGCCCAGGAAGACGAGGCTCGCGATGAATAGCTGCGAGAAAAGTTTTTTTACCGGGCTTATATCGTAGATATCATCGAGCGTGCCTATGGAAAGGATAAAAAATGCACCAACTATAAATGAGAGAAACCAGCTAGGATATTCCATCGAGGAATTTAAGCGATGAAAAAAGACGTAGTTGACTATCACGCTGAATAAAAATCCTAGATAGATCGCCACACCGCCGAAGTACGGGACCGGTTCCTTATGGACTTTCCTGACCGACCTGGCAGGATCATCGACCCACCCGCGAGAAATGGCGAAGCGCCGCACAAAGGGGACCAGAAAAGAGGCGGTGACCGAATACGATATCGCCCCCAAGAGCAGCAAGCTAAGCACCAGTGCGGATGTATGGTTCATAATGTTTTACCGACCATCGAGTGAGGCTAAGGTTGCAGAAGCCAGAATCTAGAAACGAGAAGCTAGATTTCCGCGGCCGAGGTTTTTCTAGCTTCTAGCATCTCACATCCAGCCTCTGTTTTGTCGCCAGTCACCAGTTACGAGTCACGGTTTTTACTGGATCCCCGATTAAATCGTTCGGGGATGACAACCTTTCAGCGCGCTGTCATTCCCGCGGTACTAAGCCGCTGCTACCGCGGGGCAAACGGGAATCCTGTTCCGACCGCAACTTCAACCATGGACAATTGACCATCGACCAAAACCACCGATCGCAGCTGGTCTATGGTCCATTGTCAATAATCACGGGTTTTCCTGTCCCCGTTGCCAGTTACACTTTTCTTTTCCTCATCTCCGCCTTGAAGTTGTTTATATATTCAAGCGCGAAAGTAGCGAAGATCGCAAGAAAGAGACTAGCCATGAAGGTAACGACGCAGATCAACTTTCTCTTTGGCTTATATCTCTGTATAGGAACAACCGCATCATCTATCACCTGAAAGTTTATATCTTCCTTCGATTCCTCGATCATCGCCATCTCGTACTGCGTAGAGAGCAGCGCATTTATCTTGGCTATAACCTCGCGGCGCATCTCCAGGTACTGAAGATACACCTGCTGCGGGACGTTTTTAACCCGCATCTCCTTGAGCTTATTCTCTATCTCCGCGCGACGCTTATTCAGTTCATCCAAGTCCAGATCCAAGGCGCGCGCTCCCTCCTTCAGGCGCTCAATTTCAATATCCACATCGATGTTAGCATCTACGCTCGAAACCTTGTTCCTTCCGTAGAAATCGGCAATCGCCTTGCCAGCCTCCAGAAAGTCGCGCTTGTTTTTGCGAAGAAGCCCCTCGATAAAAATTCTATTTTTCTTCGAAACCGAAAAAGCCTTCTGATTTATTATCTCCTGCAATTCGGCAACTACGGCATTGGCCACCCTGGCGGAAAGCTCCGGATCTTTGAAGTCAGCGTTGATAGATATCGTAGAAATCTCTTTATTCTGCTCATAGATCACACTATCTCTGAATGCATCAACAGCACGCTCCATAGTGGGAATCTCTTCAGGATCCTCGCTTTTCCAGCTCTTTTTGTCCGCATCCCACTCATCCTCAAAGAATATCTGCATCAGCCCCTGCTTATTTATAACCGCATCGGCGAGGCTCCTGCTTTGAAGAATCGCCATCAGCTTCGCCTCAGGGCCGGCATTCATTCCGCCGATTCCGGCAAGAGCCGCAAGACCACCCAGGTCGCCGCCGAGGGCAGACATCATCCCGGATTTTTGCTGAAGCGGCATGATGACAGCCTGCGATCTAAAGATTTCAGGTAGAAGGAGGCTCACTATCACCGCCAGGACGCAGGCAACGCCGACTATTATGGCTATCATCTTCCGCCTCTTTTTCAGGACGATAAAAAGATCGACCAAGTCTATCTCATCGTCGTTGCCTCCGCGACCCATGGATTGATTTATATTCGATCCCATCATCTGCAACTCCTTTTTCCCCTTCTAGCTTCTGCTTTGCCGCCAGTCGCGGTTGTTGCTGGATCCCCGATAAAGTCATTCGAGGATGACGACCATCTCGTCACTCGGGGATGACACCATGAATGTCATTCCCGCATGATTTAAGCCGCCGCTACCGCGGGGCAGACGGGAATCCTGTTCCGACCGTTCACCGGTAACGAGTCACCAGTCACGGTTTTTCTACTTCCTCTGCAATGCAAGTATCGTAGCCGAGGCGGAGAGGCCGAAGCTCGCGATACTGACCATAAATGTAATCCATCCCGTCGGGCTCAGCCAGCGCTCCTTTACGGATATGCTGTCACCCGGATTTACAACCATCCCATCGACCCCTTTTCTAACCTTTCCATCGGGGGCAATGATCTTGATCTTACTGACCTTGCCTCTCTCCGAGACACCGCCTGCGAGGGAGAGGTACTGCGAAAGGTTATAGTGTGGGCTGAATGGATACGCCCCAGGAAATTTAACCCCGCCAAGAACGAAGACCCTATCTTCATATGATGGATAAAAAGGCTGCTCGCCGGGGAGACTCTCCACATTAAAATCGAATTCGTTTTGTGCCGTAATCACATTAGGAACAAATACCACATCGCCATTCAGGATATCGAAGGAGGAAAGGCTGACCGAATCGTTATTCACATCGATAACGTCCTTACTGCCATTCTTAAACCTTACGACCTTTATGGGGAGGGACATATCAACGCCAGCGGTGAAATCGCCAGCGAGCTCTATAAGCGCCTTCAGATTCCTCTCATTTTTAAGCTCATATATATTCGGTCTTCTAACCGATCCGGCGATCTGGACCACATCCTTCCTAAGCGGAATAAAGATAACGTCATTTTCCATCAGATAGGGGTTATTTTCGAGATTTCCGTAAAGCTCATATGAAAGAAGATCGATCGGAATAGATCGCCCATCCCGTTTGAGCTGTATGTGGCGAAGCGAACCGACAAAGGTGACATCCCCGGCCTGTTTGACGGCATCTGATAGCCTGGTGGATGCCGAGACCTGATATGTACCGGGCTCACCAACCTCACCAAGGACATGGATCTGATAGGCGGACATGCTCATGACGCCGCCAATCCCGGACCTCGAATAATCGGTCAAACCCTGTTGCGAAAGGCCGGATCTATCCCCCCCAAACCCGCCAGACTGGGAGGGGTCAGCTCCATCAGCCTGATAAGTTCGAAAGCTGGGCTTGGTAGCCGCACCCTGTTTAGCTCTGGTAGGAACCTGCGCATAGGCCGTTAAAGAGGTGAAAAATATAAAATTAAGAGCCATAAAGGCGCTGACGGATCTGAGATGTTTTCTCATATAACCCCCTGGAAACAAAGAATTTTTGCTGGTATACATGAGGAAATCTTCAAGTCAAGCAATTATATGTGATTGAAATTGAAGGGGAAATATCGAGACGAAGGCTGAGGTTGGGATTGAGGTTACAGAAGCCAGAATCTAAAGGCCAGCCATGAGTCACGGCTCTCACACTCCAACCCCGCAATATACAAACCCCCTCTCCTCCATCTCGGATCTCCGATATATGTTCCTGAAATCGAAGAAGTGATTTCCTTTCATGGATTTCTTTACGCGATCCAGGTCGAGGCTGCGAAACTGGTTCCATTCGGTAAGTATCATCACCGCATCGGCACCCTCGATCGCCGCATATTCATCCGAACAATAGGTGATATGTTCCTTCATATTTTCAAGGCGCCATTTCGCCTCGCCGATCGCCTTGGGATCGTAGGCGGAAAAATGCGCCCCGCGCGCCGCCAGATCGTTCATGATCGTGATGGCCGGACTCTCGCGCATATCGTCGGTATTAGGCTTGAAGGCCAAGCCCAAGACGGCGATCCTCTTTCCCTTAAGATCGCCCATCGTCGCGGCAACCTTTTCGGCCATGAGGCGCTTCTGTTTCTCGTTACTCTCGATGCTCTGCTCTACCAGATAGAGCCTTGCCTCGAGCTTCTTTCCGATATCTGCCAGCGCCTTCGTATCCTTCGGAAAGCAGCTCCCGCCGTATCCTGGGCCGGCATGGAGAAACTTCGGACTGATTCTGCCATCTTTCCCCATCGCCCTGGCGACATCCTGAACGTTTGCCCCCACCTTCTCGCAGAGATTGGCGATCTCATTTATAAATGTGATCTTCATCGCCAGAAAGGCGTTCGATGCGTATTTGATCATCTCAGCAGTTTCCAGATTCGTTTCAACGAATGGGGTTTCATTCAGATAGAGCACCCTGTACACATCCTTCATCATCGAGATCGCCCTCTCACTTTCAGCCCCCACAACCACGCGATCCGGATGCGTGAAGTCCTGCACCGCCGACCCCTCGCGCAGAAATTCCGGGTTACTAACGACATCGAACGGATGATCTACATTCCTGTTTTTCAACTCCTCGGAGATCCAGCCCTTCACCTTTTGCCCAGTCCCGATCGGCACCGTGCTCTTGTCGACTACGACCTTATAGCCGTTCATCGCGCGCGCGATCTCACGGGCAGCATCCTCGACATGTTTAAGATCCGCGCTTCCATCCTCGGCCGGAGGAGTTCCAACGGCTATAAAAACGATGTCACAGTTTTTAACCGCCTCGCGCGTATCGGTAGTAAACTTTATCCTTCCGTAATAGCGATTGCGTTCCACGATCGGAAGAAGCCCCGGCTCATAGATGGGAGTCTCACCGTTATTCAGCTTCTCGATCTTCTTTGGATCACTGTCAACACACACGACGTGATGCCCGAAGTCTGAAAGACAGACTCCAGTGACAAGGCCTACATACCCGGTTCCGATTACAGCGATGTTGGACATATTGAGCTCCTATGATAAATAAGTTAAACCAAACTTAGGGGAAATCGGCGTAAGGCGTAGGGCGTAAGGAAAAACAGCTGCCCTTCTAATTTAGTCTCTTAAACCAAAGTCTTTTGCAAAAAGACCCTCGTTTATTTTATGATAAATAAAAACGGCCAAGTCCTTTGAGCGTTGTCACACTTTCAATTCCTGATATTTACCCATAAAAACACCCTATCAAAATCTTGCCACTACCCTAAAAAGCCTTACGCCTTTCACAGCCTTCCATCCACAACATCTCTCGGCAAAAAGCCTCTTACATCGAAGACATAAGCGGAGTCGCTCTTAAACGATGAGATGTCGTATTTTTTAAATTCTGAATGTCCCACGGCTAGGACGATTGCATCGTATTTTGTATCTGGAAGTTTACTGGTAAGCTCTATGCCATATTCGCGATACACATCTTTTGCATCCACCAACGGGTCATGAACATCGACAGTACATCCAAAATCCTTCAACCCATTGATCACATCTACCACCTTTGAATTTCTAATGTCAGGACAGTTTTCCTTAAATGTAATACCTAGAACAAGAATTCGCGATGAAGGGACTTTATGTCCTTTGTGGATCATTCCCTTCACAACCTGTTCTGCCACATGAGCGCCCATGTTGTCGTTAAGGCGTCGCCCCGCTAGGATGATTTCAGGATTATGCCCAAGCTCCTGCGCCTTATGTGTAAGATAGTAAGGATCAACACCTATGCAGTGACCTCCCACAAGCCCAGGCCGGAAATTTAAGAAATTCCATTTGCTCCCAGCTGCGTCTAAAACCTCGTGCGTGTCTATTCCGACCTTTCTGAATATCTGAGAAAGTTCATTCACAAACGCTATATTTATATCGCGCTGCGTATTTTCTATAACCTTGGCAGCCTCGGCAACCTTTATAGATGATGCCTTAAAAGTGCCAGCGACGATGATTGAGCGATACAACTCATCGACAATATCAGCGGTCTCCGCAGTGCTTCCGCTGGTCACTTTTTTAATTTTTGTGACAGTATGTTCCTTGTCGCCTGGGTTTATCCTCTCCGGGCTATAACCGCAGAAAAAATCCTTATTGAACTTGAGACCGCTCTCTCTTTCCAAAACGGGAACGCATTCCTCTTCTGTACATCCGGGATAGACGGTTGACTCATATACTACAATATCACCAGATTTCAGATATTTTCCAACCGTGCGCGTAGCGCTTATTATCGGGGTGAGATCAGGCCTGTTGTGTTTGTCGACGGGAGTTGGAACCGTAATGATGTAAAAATTTCCATCCTTTATGCCATCGGCCTCGCAGGTAAGTTTCAGTCTCGTTGCAGACTTCAACTGATCCGCAGTTGTCTCCCTAGTACTATCGTGAAATCTGGAGAGCTCATCCACCCTGTTTTTTGAGATATCAAAACCTATGGTTTTATATTTTTTCCCAAATTCAACGGCCAAAGGAAGCCCGACATAACCGAGGCCTATTACAACGATTGTTTTGTTTGAAAGATCAGACATTTTAACCGTTATTTTCTATATTTAATAAAACCATAATACGCATAGTGAATAAAATAATAAATTGATTTGACAAGTGAAATGTGTTCAACGTCCCTATAAGTTCGCCACTGATAGATTGATGCTTTTACTTTATTTCTAGAAACAGATTGTTTTCTTATTCTATAGATAGCAAGAGGTTTCTTTATCCCATAAGCAAAAACAGTTTGTTTCAGTATTTTAAGCCATAATCCATAATCTTGTCTCTTAATAATATTCGGCATTAACAATTTACCTATTCGACTAGTGTCATACACCGCAGTTAAACAGGAAATTGGATTGGTTTTAAGAATATCCTTATAAGAAACTTTTTCAGGAACAATAAAATCTGAAAGTAATGGGTTCAGATTTTCATCGCACCTATGATAAGATGCAAAGCAAAACTCTATATTTTTCTCTAACATTAAATCTAATGAGGTTATAAGAAACTCTGGCTTCCATAAGTCGTCGCTATCCAAAAAGGAAATAAAACGACCATTTGCTTTTTCAATTGCAAAATTTCTAGCAACAGCTGGGCCCGAATTTTTATCCAACTTATAAACTTTAATTCTTGAATCATTCTTTGCATATTCTAAAGCTAGCTCACAGGAACCATCGGTTGAACAATCGTCTACGATAATGAGTTGCCAATTTTTATAAGACTGGCCTAAAACTGATTGGATAGACTCAGCTAAATAACGGAAGGAATTATACACTGGCATTATTATAGAAACCAACATAATTAATTCACACCCTTCAAACGTGTCCACTCATTAAGATATGATGCCATATTCATATTCACATCGAAATATCGTGTTACGTAATCTCTGGCATTCGAAATAATTTTATACATAACCTCTGGATCATGCATTAATAGATCAAGTTTATTGACAGCTAAATTTATGTCGGCCTTAGGACAAAGAATCCCAGTAAAGTTATCTATAACTAATTCGTCATTGCCAGGTATATCGGTTGCAATACATAAACAACCGCAAGCCATTGCTTCTTTCAAAACATTAGGCAACCTGTCGGACTCATATCTTGAAAATAAAGCAAAGAATTGTGATTCTGACATTAGATTAAGCAAATCATTATGTGGGATATGCCCTAAAAAGAAGACTCTTGAATCAACCCCTAAATCCTTAGCAATCCTTTCTAATCTTGACCTGTCAGGACCATCCCCTGCAATACTCAGTCTAGCATTCCTATTTCTAGAACAAAATTTACTAAAAAAAACTATAAGGTCGTCGAACCCTTTTTCTTTAATCAACCTTCCGGCACTCAGAAATGAGTCTGGTCTTTTTTGTTTATAAAAATCAATCAAATCAAAGTTGATGCCTCTATAAATTACTTTAATATTTTTGTTCGGTTCGGCTATTCTGTTTACTTCAGCTAAGTTACATTTTGTATGAGTAAAAACAACTGAGGCATTTTTGGCAACATACTTACTTATACCCATTTTTCTGTTAAGATCATAAGCGCCCAAAAAAATTGAAACAATAGGTTTATAATGAAGCTGATTTAAGGCAAACCAACCAACAAGAGAAGGCATATGTCCCCAAAACAAGTGAACCACATCAGGTTTCTTTTTTTCAAGTTCCTTCCAAATAACAAAAACTCTAGGAGAAAGAAAAAATGCCTTTATTAAATTTGATGGTCTAGAAGACTCACAACGGATTAACCACACAATATATTTAATAAAGACAGAGGAATTGCATAAAATCAATAAAATACCTAATAGAAAGTTGGAATATGAATAGTGTGAGATTTTAATCGTTGATATTCCTCGTTGTGAGATTAGCTTATCATATAGACGATGCTTTCCTCTTAAAGCATATACGCTAACATCGGAATTCTGTCTGAGCAAGGCTTTAACATCCTCGCACGCAAAAGTTTCACTTGGAGCCGGAAATTGCATCAAGATATAGGAAACGTTCAAGACATATCTCCTTTTGAAATCAACACTTCGGATTTAAGGCTTAAACCCACCATCATATAATAAAAAAATGAAAGTCTAATTTGTTCTGTAAAATTATTACCTATTGATGAAAAAGGTATTGTTATAAACCAAATAAATAAAGCCGAGAAAAAAGGAAAATATTCACTGCTAACGGAAACTTTACATATTATTTTATAACAAGCTCGAATAACTAAAAATAATGGCAACAAAAAAACTGTTATAAAACCTACAACGCCATATCTAAAAAAATAGTAAGTATAAACAGATTCAACAAATTCCATCACATCCTTTGCCGGACCGTTTCCAAACAATAAGATCATTGGATTATTAACAGCATATTTAACAGCTAACATAAATTGCTCTTTTCTAATCGAACCAGATCTAATTTCTTCACCAGCCAAAAACCGCTCATACGCCAAGACCAAATAGGAGAAATTGTCCCGAATAAGCATATATAACAGATAGATAAGTATAATTGACAACAAGGAACAGAATGTTAACCAAGGTAAGGATTTATGAAGTTTAAAGTTACGTAGCAAACGTAGATTCACAAAAAAAGAAAATAATGGAGCAACTATAATTAAACCAACAGCAAAACCAGCAAAAACCGACCTCGATTGAGAAGCTAATATGAGCAAAAAAGGAATAATAAAAAACAATAAATATCTCCTCTTGACATACAAACCTTTCATTAAAAAATAGAAGGCATAAAATGTAGAAATAAAGGCAAAGTCATAAGGGTTAACAAAGGGAGCAGCAATTCTCTTAGATTCTAAATTAGCCGATTTTGTATAAAGACCTAATATGGTTGTATCAAGTTTAAAAAAACCAAAAATTGCAAAAACTATCAAACAAATAAGCACACCCCACAAAAACTTATCTAATTTATTTAACTGTGATATATCTTGCAAAGCATCATAGGAAACCAAAAATACACAAGCATATAAAACCGGCCGATGAATTTCGAAAAAATCTCTGAAAATAATATTTACACCGGAAAAAAAAGAACCCATGACGGTAGATAATAAAATTAACACTGCATATGAAAATAGTATAAAAACAACAATTTGTGCACACCTACTCAATTCATATTTAATTTTTCCTTGAATAACTATAAATGAAACAAGGAAAAAAATAAGCAATCCATTGAGTAATATAGCACCCTTTGAGTCAAAAATACTGTGAAACGTCGGAAAAAATAACGCAAAAATAAGCAGGTATAATATAAAGTCAAAGTTTTGCATTTTAACTAACATTACTAATAAGTTCCTCATATGCAGACACAACATTTTGCAAAGAGAACCTTATAGCAGTATCAATAATACTACCACGTTCCCATTTTCTATCTAATGTTAGCCTTATTTTATATAACAAGTCACCAGCATCCTCATACTTGACTAAATAACCGTTCACGGTATTTTGAATTATCTCCCTAGGACCATAATCACAATCAAAGGCTACCACCGGAGTACCCAATGCTATGGAGTCCAGTATAGTGTTAGGGAAACCTTCATGCAAAGAAGTAAGTAACGTCATTCTCGCATCAACATAATATTTAAAAGGCTTTTCTCGAAAACCTTCGAAATCTACACGTTCAAAAACACCAAGCTTCTGTGCAAGTTTTTTCAGTTCACTTTCCAAACTACCAGTGCCCAAAATTTTCAATCTGACCTCTGGATAAATTTTAATAAGACAGGGCATCATTTCTATAGCATAATGGAATGCTTTAACCGGCTCGAGGCGTCCAACGCATAAAATATAATTTTTTCTGGCACAAGATAACATATTATCCTTTAGATATTCCGATATTTCTGGATTAATTGGATTATTTATTATTTTAATCCTATCAGCTGGCATCGCATAATATATCTTCAAGTCATCTGCCATACCCTTGCACTGGGCTATTATTTTATCGACCTTGCTATAGAAAAATCTAACTAACATATCAATCAAGTATTTATGATAAATTGATTTTTGGTGCTTTCTTTTCTGGCTCAAAATTCCTATATTTCTTGCAAATATCTTGAATCTATACGTTGAAAATATCCTAACAATCACCAACATAACCGCGAGTCTGTGGTCAAACACAAGAACCGACTGAGGCTTTTTAACTCTAATATAGTTCCATAACTTAAAAAAAGATTTTCTGGTATGACCAACATTTAAATTAATTAACCTGACTTTTGTATCCAACGAAGTTTGCCAAACAGAATCTTTAAGTGATAGCACAACAACGTCAATATTCCATCCTAGGCTAACAAATTTATTAGCCAAGATAACACAGTTTCCTTCTGCACCTCCTCCTCTTAGAGAGTCGATAATTATCGCAAGTTTCATCTTAAAGAATCCTCTATTATCCATTCTTGCGGAATAAATTTACCTTCATGAAAAACAAGATTGTTATCCCAGTAACCAACACATTGATAGTATCCATCTTGGACAAAACCATAACTTATTTCAACTATTAATGGTTTACCTTGAAAATCATATACAAAATCAAACGCAACACATTGGGATTTAATCTTCTCAGCAGTTTCAAAAGCTAATTTTATTGTTTCATTCGAAAAATTCTCTTTTTCATATAAAATATCTCCGCTACCGGATGCCCTAAAATCATTTGGACGAACCATTCGTTTTATAGCAAAAGCCCTTTTCCCGATTACAACCACCCTAATATCAAACTTGTTGTTCGGAATATAATCCTGAAAATAAACATAACCGCATTCTCTAGGAAACTTTGCTAAAGATTTTGGATAGATAAAGAGTCTCGCTATCCCTTTTATCACTCCCAAAAAATCATCCTTCCCAGCCCTATATTTTCTAACTCTTTCTTTTAAATTCCCTACTCTATTAAATATAGGTATTCCCCTACCAAAAGCCCTTTTTATGACATGCCGCGCATGATTAACATCATTGATAAGCCAAACATTCCCCCCCCCGCACCCCTTCTTAACTTAAAAACCTTTGGAAAATC